>JBCDDO010000104.1:0-8355 GCA_039180245.1 Pseudomonadota bacterium
GCCGATTCGGCGGCAATGTCGAGCGCCTGACCGCCGACCATGCCCGCCGCGCCCGCCGCGCGGGCCAAAGCGGCGCAGAGCGCGGCGCGGATCTCGCCCTCCTTATGGGTTGCGGGATCGGCCAGAATGCCAAAGGCGAGGCATTGCAGCGCGTCGCCGGCCAGCACGGCCGTGGCCTCATCCCACCGGCGGTGCAGGGTGGGGCGGCCGCGGCGCAGATCGTCATCATCCATGCAGGGCAGATCGTCATGCACCAGCGAATAGGCGTGCAGGCATTCGATCGCGGCCGCAACGCGCAGCGCCTGCAAGGGCGGGACGGCAAAAAGCGCCGCCGCGCCCAGGGTCAGAAAGGCCCGCATCCGCTTGCCGGGGCCCAGGGCTGCATAGCGCATGGCCTCGGCTATGCGGGCATCGCCATCCTGGGGCCGGGGCAGCAGCGTTTCCAGACAGCCTTCGACCCGCGCCGCTGCGCCCGCCAGCTCGGCTGTGAACGCATCCGACATAGACGGCCCGCCCAGATCAGTCGTATTCGGCCGGCGCGGCCCCGGTCGGCGCCCGGTCCGTGCCCCCATCCGGCCCGCCTGGACCGCCTTGCGGGCCGAGGGTGATCTGTGCAACCCGGGCTTCGGCGGCTTTGAGCTTGGCATCGCAATGGCTGCGCAGCGCGTCGCCCTGCTCATAGAGCGCGATCGATTCTTCGAGCGGCACATCGCCGGTTTCGAGCTTGCGCACAATGCCTTCAAGCGCCGTCATCGCCTCTTCAAAGCTCATCTCGGCGATCGCTTGGGGGGCGGATGCGGCGGATGCGGCCGGCATCTCGGGCGCGGTTTCCTTGCTCATGCCCCATGCTCCATCAACACCTGAAGATGCGCCGCCAGCGACACGGCCAACCCGCCCAGATCGTACCCGCCCTCCAGCGTGGCCACCATGCGGCCTTCGCACAGCCGGTCGGCCAGACCGCAGAGCGCCCGGGTGAGCGCGGCAAAATCGGCCTCGCGCCACATCAGCCCGGCCAAGGGATCGTCGGCATGCGCATCGAACCCGGCCGACAGCACCATGAACTGCGGCGCGAAGGCCTCGATGGCCGGCACGATCTCGGCCTCGGTCAGCGCGGCAAGCGTGCGACCATCCGATCCGGCATTCAGCGGGATGTTGACGATCTGGCCATGGGCGCCGCGCTCAGACCGCGCACCGCTGCCGGGAAAAAGCGGCATCTGATGGGTGGAGAGGAACATGATCCGCTCGTCCTCCCAGACCAGATCCTGGGTTCCATTGCCGTGATGCACGTCGAAATCGACGATGGCGACCCGGTCGAACTCGCCCAGTTCCAGCGCCTTGCGGGCCGCGATCACGGCATTGCCAAAGAGGCAAAACCCCATCGGCCGTTCGCGTTCGGCATGATGCCCGGGCGGGCGCCCGGCCACAAAGGCGTTGGACGCAGCCCCAGACAGCACCATTTCGACCGCCCGCGCCGCGCCGCCGGCCGCGCGCAGGGCCGCATCGAGCGTGCCGGGCGACATGTGGGTGTCGGGATCGAGGCTGACAAACCCCTCTTCGGGTGCGGCCGCCCGCAGCCGGTCGGTATAGGATTGCGGATGGGCGAGCTGCACCAGCGCGTCATCGGCCAGAGGTGCGAGCTCGCGCAGCAGCGGATCGAAGCTGGGATCCTCCAGCGCGCGGCTGATCGCGATGAGCCGATCGACCCGTTCCGGATGCCCGGGGGGCATCACATGATCCAAGAAATCGGTGTGGCTGATGAAAGCGGTTGTCATGAAGCTCCCCTGTCACTCAAGCCTAGCGACTCGCCCCGTGGGCAGCAACCGCAACGGGACAGTGAGCAACCTGGACGCGCAACCTGGGCGCACAGCCTCGGCGCATCCCATCGGCGCGGCGCCTTTGAGGGGCGCACGGGTCGTCATCTGCGGTCGTCATCTGAGGTCGTCATCTGAGGTCGTCATCTGCGCTGGAGGCGCCCCCATCACGCATCGCCAGCCTCACCCATCGCGCGCACCACCCAGCGCCCGCCTCACCCATCGCGCGCGGCATCCATCTGGGCGCGCAGCCGGCGCAGATCCGGCAGCAGCCGGTCGGGCAAGCCATCCCCGAACTCGGCCTGAAGCTCGACCAGATCGGGCCCCAAAGCGGCGATGGCCGCGTCGCGAAACGCCCGGCCCGGCGGGGTGATGTAGACAAGCTTCGAGCGTCCATCCCGCGGATTTGGCGCAAAACTCACCAGACCCTTCTCCTCCAGCACGCTCAGCGTGTGGGTCATCGTGGTCTTGGGCACCTGAAAGGCGCGCGCAAGGTCAAGCGGGCTGCGCCCATCGCCCAGGCGCACAAAATGGTTCAGCACGGAAAACTGCGGCAGGGCGAGATCTTGGGGCATGCGCGCCTCGAACGCGGCCCGGGACAATTGCGCGATGATCCCGATCTCGTTGAACAGCTGAAACCAGGCGGCTTCCGGGCGCTTTTGCGCCGGTTCCGGCTCTGGCTGGGCGAGAGAGGCCTCGAAGGCCGCATCGGGCAGGAACCAGTGCGCGCCGTCCAGCCCGGTGTCGACATAGCGAAAAAATCCCTCCGGCCGGTCGAGATCGAGCAGATAGGGCGGCAGCCCGGTCAAGTGGCTGTCATAGAGCATCTCGGCAAGGTCGGCCGGATCGCGCGCCACGCTTCGGATGAACTGGGTCAGAAAAATACCCCGCTCCTGCTGGCGGTCGCGCTTGACCGTGTGCTCGCTGGGGATCAGGCCATAGGCCTGGACGCTGCCGCGACCGCGCGTATCGAGGCTGAGATCGGTGAAGAGGCAGGCCGGCTCGCGCCCCAACACCGCATAGCGCAGCGCGCGGTGCCACATGGCCTGAAGGCCGGCAAGGTCGAGCGGCCCCGGGGCGCACATGAAGTTTTCCTGCAACTCTCCCGCCTGGATCTCGCCCCAGCCGGCCGGATCGGCGGGGTCGGTGACGCGTTCCTTGGGGGCACGGATCGAAAACTCGGCCATCTCGCTCCTAACCGCGGAGCTTTGCCTCGATCGGCCAGCGCGGCGTCTTTGACACAGGCTCGGCATAGCCCAGCCGCCCCAGCATCTGCACCGTCTCGCCGGGCTGCGCAAGCAGCGCATGGGCCTGGGCATAGGGCGCGGCCATCTCCGGATATTCCTGCAGCGCCTGGCTGACCGGGTGCAGCGCCATGCCGGCCGCGGTCGTGGCAAGGTTGAGCCGCAGCCAATCGCGCCCGGCGGCGATCTGGTCGGGCCGGCTGTTGCCAGGGGTCGCCAGCCAGATGAAGGCGGGGGTGTTTTCAAAGATCGGCGCGTACATGTCGACGCCGCTCTGCCAGCTTTGCCCCCCGATGTCGCGCAGGTTTTCATGCGTGAGCAAGCCGGCCAGCATCAGCGATTCCAAAAACGGCCCGCCCAGATCGATGCCGTCCGGGTTGGCGTTGATCTCGGCCTTGCCCAGCCGCATCACATCGACCGATTCCAGATAGGTGGACGGGGTGTTCATCTCGATCTGAAACGCCTCCCATCCGAGCGCGCGCAGCGAGGCGACCTGCGCGGGATCCGCCGTGCCATCGGCCCGCACCCCGGAGAGCGCCCCGGCAGACAGCGCCTCGGTAAGGCCCGAGACCTCTGCTGCGGTGACCGGCCGGCTCATGTCGAAGGGCTCCTTGGTCGAGCGGCGCTGGAGCGCATGGGCAAAGAGCGGATCGGGGGTGCCGCCCGGCCCCATCCGGGCGGTGAAAACCGGCGCCGCGCCGGCAAGGGCGGCGGCCTCGCCTTGCGGAAATAGAACGATCTCGCACGAATGACCGTCCTGTGCGGCCGCCTGGACCATCAGCTCCAGAAAGCAGCCCAGCCCGATGGTGATCTGCCGGTTGAGCGGGTCCGTCGCTGGCAACAGCCGCGAGGTGTCGAGTGACACGGCGATGTCGTCCTCGCCCGGCAGATCCACGATCCAGGGCTGCTGATTGTGCGGATTCGGCGCCAAAATGGCCCAGGACAGCGCGCGACGACGCTTTTCTGTATAGGTGCCGGCCATCTCCCAGGGCGCCAGGGCGCGGGAGGGTGTGCGGGTCAGGGCGAAGCCCGTGCCCGCGGCGGTTGCAGCGACGATCACGCCGCCACCGGCGAGGGCGAGCAGTTTTCGGCGGGAGAGGGACATCCGATCCTCCTTTGTAATGCGATTTCGTACTATATAACCGGCCATCTGAGATGTTCAAGTTCGATGCTGAACCAAAATTTGCCGGAAGCGCCCGGATCAGTCCGGGGCGAGCATATAGCCGGCCCCGCGCACCGTTTGCAGATAGCGCGGCGCTTTGGGATCGGCCTCGATCTTGCGGCGCAGACGGGTGATCTGCACATCGACGGCGCGTTCCTGCACCCCTTCATCGGCGCGACCCAGCTCTTCGACCAGCCGGGCCCGGCTGACCGGCTGATGCGGCTGGGCCGAGAGAATGCGCATCAGCGCAATCTCGGTCGAGGTCAGGCGCACCAGATCCGCCCCGCGCCACAGTTCGGCGCGCGCCGCGTCATAGCGCACATCGCCCAGCATCAGGGCGCGGGTTTCGGGCGCGTCGCTGTCGGTCGGGGCGGCGCGGCGCAGGATCGCGTTGATGCGCAGCAGCAGCTCGCGCGGCTCAAACGGCTTGGCGAGGTAATCGTCGGCCCCCGATTCGAGCCCCTCGATCCGGTCGCTCGTCTCGCCGCGCGCGGTCAGCAGAATGACCGGTGTGGCGCCCTGTTCGCGCAGCCAGCGGGTCAGCGAAAACCCGCTTTCGCCCGGCATCATCACATCGAGAATGACCAGATCGAAGGCCAGCCCGTCCATCAGCCGGCGCGCATGGGCGGCATCGCGCGCCACGCTGACCCAGAGCCCGTTGCGCGACAGAAACCGCGCCAGAAGCTCGCGGATCCGCTGATCGTCATCGACGACGAGGATATGGCTGTCCCGCTCCATCAGCCGCGATCCTCGCGCCGCTCCAGCAGCTCAAGCACCCGTGCGCGTTTTTCGGGCTCCATCATTCCCTCCAACACCCGACGAAAGCCGCTCACCGCCTCGGCCCCCGCCTCGCGCCAGGCCCGGCGCACCCGGGCGCGCTGCGCCTCGGACAGCGCCCGTTCCAGCGCCTCGCCCTTTTCGGTCAGCGACAGCAGGCGATGGCGGCGGTCTTCGGTTCCAACGCGGCTGTCGACCAACCCGTCGGTGACAAGCTGACGCAGCACCCGGTTCAGCGATTGCTTGGTCACCCCCAGAACATCGATCAGCTGCGCCACGGTCAGGCCGGGCCAACGATTGATGAAGTGAATCGCCCGGTGATGCGCCCGACCATAGCCCTGTTCGTCGAGAATGCGATCGGCATCCGAGGTGAAGGCCTGATAGGCAAAGAACATCAGTTCGATCCCTTGGCGCAGCTGCTCATCGGTCAGATAGAGCTGGCGTTCGCTGCCCGCAGGCCCGTGTGACCGGCCCGTCGTGGTGCCATGTGCGTGCACTGACATTGTGGTTTCCTTCACCCGTTCGCCGGCATTTTATGTCAGAGATGTTGACACTCCAAGATGCGAATGATAGCCGAGCTTCGCGGTGTCGAGACATTTCCTGTCGGACTGAGTGTGTTTCACGAAATATCGTGAAATTTGATCGATCGGCACCGGGGGAACGAGGAGAAACACGGTGCCGATACCTTTTGACGATCGCGACGGCTGGATCTGGATGGATGGCGCTCTTGTGCCCTGGCGCGAGGCCAAGGTCCACATGCTGACGCATGCGCTGCATTACGGCTCCTCGGTGTTTGAAGGCGAGCGTGCGTATGGCGGCGTGATCTTCGAAAGCCGGGCGCATTCGGAACGGCTGTTGAACTCGTGCCGGCTGCTCGACATCCCCATGGCCTATGACGTCGACGCGATCGAAGCGGCAAAATCCGAAGCCATGCGCGCCAATAGCCTGTCGGATGCCTATGTGCGTGCGCTTTGCTGGCGCGGTTCGGGCACCGATATGGGTGTTGCATCGGCGGCAAACCGCACGCATCTGGCCGTCGCTGTGTGGGAATGGGGCGCCTATTACGGCGCGGCCAAGATGCGGGGCGCCAAGCTCGACATTTCCGAATGGAAGCGGCCAAGCCCGGAGACGGCGCCCTATCAGGCCAAGGCGTCGGGGCTCTACATGATCTGCACCCTGTCCAAGCATGCCGCCGAGGCCAAGGGCTGTTCGGACGCGCTGATGATGGATTATCGCGGCTATGTCGCCGAAGCGACGGGCGCCAACATCTTCTTTGTCAAGGATGGCAAGGTGCACACGCCGCTGCCCGATTGTTTTCTCGACGGCTTCACCCGCCAGGCGGTGATCGGGCTTTTGAAGGCCCGCCAGATCGAGGTGGTTGAGCGTCACATCCTGCCGGGCGAGCTGGAAGAGTTCGAACAATGCTGGTTGACGGGAACCGCGGCCGAGGTCACACCGGTTGGAGAAATCGGTGCGTACAGCTTCGAGGTCGGAGCGCTGACACGGACCATTGCGGAAGATTACGAAAAACTTGTCCGCAAGGCCGCCTGATCCTCGCCCAGATTCTCTGCGTAACTCTTCAAAGGGTTTAAGTGAGGAGGGAGTACGGGTCATGATGTTTGGGCACATGCGGAGCAGCTCGGATCTTGCGGATCGGGCAGATCCGGCGGATCGGGCAGATCTGGCGCGCGAGACGGGCGCCACGGGGCCGGTCAGGTCGCACCGGCTTGGACGGCTGCGCGCGCCGCTGGCGGCACTGCTGGCGGCGCTGATCGGTGCGGCACCCCTGGGGCAGGCCGCGGCCAGCGAGCGGCTGGCCTTTCGCGTCGATCTGGGCGTGTTGAGCGTGGCCCGCGGCGAGCTCAACATTCGGCGCGATGGCCTGGTGACCCGGATGAACGGCGCGGCCACCGCCTTTGGCCTGGGCGCGCTCTTTTCCAGCTTCAGCGTGCGCAACTCGGTCCATTACCTGGCCGATGGCAGCCGCCGGGTGAAGGTGGAGGTGATCAGCGGGTCGGATCGCAACCTGCGCGAATTGGCCTGGGCGGCCGATGGCACGCCGATGGTGCTGGCCGCCGGCGTGGAAGACCCCGATGACGGGCCGCTCACCCCGATCCCGGCGGGCGAGACCCAGGGCACGGTCGATCCGTTCTATCCGGTGCTCGACATGATGGTGCGCCTCGACAAAGGGCTCGATTGCGCCGGCACCTACCGCGTTTATGACGGCACCCGGCGCTACAATCTGCGCTTTGCCGATCTTGGCGCGGGCGAGCTGGATGGCGACCGCAAATGGACCTATTCGGGCCCTGCGCATCGCTGCAGCATGCATTTTATTCCGGTGGGCGGGTTCGAACAGGATCGCGAATTCACCGAGACCGAAATCGACCGGCGGATCTGGTTTGCCCGCATGGATGAGGGTTTTGTGCCCGTGCGGTTTGCCGTGGATTGGGCGCTGGGCACCGCGGTCGCCCGGATCGACCTCGACACATCGCGCTGAGAGCGGCGACCATGCCCGCGCCCCAGGCGCGGGCCGACCGCCTGTGACGTCAGGCGAGCCATCGCACCCGCCATGTCTTGAGAAAGTCACGTTTACCGGATAGCGTTGCGGTATTGCCGCCCAAGACGGTAACGCATCGGAGGATCAACTGCTGCCAGATAACACGCATGCGGGGCGTGACATGCCCGCAGATCCGCTGACCGGCCAGACCTGCGATGCAGGCGATGCCGGAGCGACAGAGAGCGACGCGCTGCTCTCGCTCATTCTCACTTCGCTTGACGACGACAAGGCCGAGGATGTCGTGCAGATCGATCTGCGCGGCCGCTCCAGCGTGGCCGACCATATGGTCGTGGCCTCGGGCAGGTCGTCGCGGCAGGTGGCTGCGATCGCCGAAAAGCTTGTCGAACGGGTGAAGGCGGCGACCGGCACGCGCCCGCGCGCCGAAGGCATGGAGACCGCCGATTGGGTGCTGATCGATGCCGGCGATGCGGTCGTGCATGTGTTCCGCCCCGAAGTGCGCGAGTTCTATCAGCTTGAAAAAATGTGGCTGCCGCAGGGCGAGGCTGTGAAACGGGCGCTGGGGTCGGCCTGACCCCGGTCCAACCTCATCGCAGCGCCGGCCATGCTCTTTTGAACGCGCGGCGCCCTGCGTCAGGGCCCAAGCGGCCATGCGGGTGACGATCTGCGCTGTCGGCCGGCTGCGCGACGCGCCCGAGGCGACATTGACGCGCGCCTATCTCGACCGGTTCGACAAGGCGGGGCGCGGTCTTGGGCTGGGCCCGGCAGCCTTGCGCGAGGTCGAAGACCGCAAAGGCGGCGGGGCCGGTGCCGAGGCGGCGCTGCTCTTTCAGGCGCTCCCACCCC
>JBCDDO010000105.1:0-8327 GCA_039180245.1 Pseudomonadota bacterium
CAGGATCCCCATCACTGCACCCCCATCTGGCGCCGGCGTTGCTGCGCGTGCCCGCCCAGCATCTCGACCCGACCGCTCATGTCCAGCCCGCCACCCGGGCGGCATGTTCGACCTCAGAGAGATGGAAGCGGGGGTCGATGAAGAGTTCGGCGCGGAGGATCCACCCGCCCTTGCCGCCATCGCGCCGGCGGGCGTATTTGCGGCTGGCGCTGCGCCGGTCGCCGATCCGGGAATAGTAGTTGCGCCGCTCGATCCCATAGGCATCGACCAGCAACGTCCCCATGCGCGCATGCGCAGCCGCGCAGGCCGCTTCGGTCTTGGGGCCGATCGCCCCGTCGCGCGCCAGCGGGCCGAACCCGGCCTCGGTCAGCACATCCTGCAACAGCCGCACCGCGTTGGACCCGGCATTGACCTGCATGTCAAAAACCGTTGCCTGCATCGCCTCGGGCAACCGGTCGATGCGCGGCTCATAGAAGTAATGCTTGATAAAGATCTCGACCGCCTGATCGCGGGTCAATGCCTTGACATCTGGGATGTCGACCGCGCCATCGCCATCGAGGTCAAGGTCCAGCGCGCGCATCGTGTGGATGGTCACGCCATGATTGGTGGCGCCGCCCGGATCGTCGGGGTCGTTCACATAGCCGCCTTCACGCGCGACGATATCGCGCGCAATCTCTTGAACGGATTGCATGAAATCTCTCCGAAAAAATGTCGTGCGGGCAAAGTTCGCCCGGGAATGGCAGTTGCGTTAACACAATCTGCGTTTAGGAAGCGCTAACGCTCCCCGCGCCGGACGGTTCAAACCGTCAAGCGCCCGTCCATCACCACCACACCGGTGCCGGCCACCTCGACGCCGGTGATCGCATTGCGCGGGCCCAGCACGCGGACCTGCGCCTGCCCTGGCCGGCCCATCCAATGGCCCTGCTCAGCGACAAAATCGGGCCGATCGATCAGCCCCTTGGCCCAGAGATAGGCCGCCATGCATCCGGTGGCCGATCCGGTGAACGGGTCTTCGGGGGGCAGCGGCGGCGGCAGCAGCAGGCGGGAGAACACGTCCCCCTGCGCCGTGGCACCGCCAAGCGTGACCAGAAACGGCTCCATCACCGCGGCCCGCGCATCGCCCAGCCCCGCGCGCCACTGCGCCAGGCGCTGCGTGTCGAGCACCGCGCGGCGCTGTGCGTCCTTGTCGCGCAGAAGTGCGATACAGAAGGCCGTGCCGGTGGACACGATGTCGGGGTCGGCGGCAAGCGCCTCTGGCCCAAGCCCGTACATCGCCGCAATCTCGCCCCGATCCTGCACCGGTCCAAACTCGGGCGCGCGCTGGGTCATCACGATCAGCGGGCGGTCTGCGCCCGCCTCGATGCGGATCGGAAACACCCCGGCCCCGGTTTCCAGGCTGAAGGATTGACCCGGGGCCACCAAGCCGCGCTGCAACAGCGAGACGACGGTGGCGATGGTGGGATGGCCGGCAAACGGGATCTCGCGATCGGCCAAATAGTAGCGCGCTCCGAAATCCGCCATGTCCGAGGCCACCAGATAGGCGCATTCGGAGAGCGAGGTTTCGCGCACCAGCGCCAGACGGTCGGCCACGGCCAACCCGTCCGCCCCATGCACCACGACGCAGCCATTGCCGCCAAAGGGCGTGTCGGTGAAGGCGTCGACCCAATCGAAGGCATAGCTGGCCATCCGCTCACTCCTCTCTAAAAACGCCCTGCGCCTTTAGCGCATCGTCCGCCTCTTTTGGCTTATAGGTCTCGTCATGGCGGGCGAGGATCTCGGTGGCCTCCAAAACCCCGTTCTGCAGATAGCCCATCGCGACCACGTCCTGCCCTTCAATGAAGAGGTCCGGCAGCACCCCGGTAAACGTCACCTCCACCGTGGTGGCCGTATCGGTCACCCGAAAGGTCACGGTTTCGCCCTCGCCGCGGACCACGCTGCCTTCCTCGACCAGCCCGCCGATGCGAACGAACTGATCTGGCGGCGGCGGGCGTTCGGCCACTTCGCTGGGCGACATCGACCATTGCATCACGCCCTGTTCGTCAAGCGCAAAGGCCACCAGGATGGCGGCCGAAAACAGCAGCGCCATCCCGACGATGATAAGCTGCACCCGTTGACGCTTGCGTAGACCGGCCATCCGCCCCTTCCCGCTCAGCCAGCTCGGCGGCGCGCCAAGCCAGCATTCAGTTCCGCCCCGAAGATAATGACGATGCCGGTGAGATAGAAGAAGAGCATCATCACCACCACGCCGGCCATGGCGCCATAGGTGAGGGCAAAGCTTGGCGCCAGCGCAAGGTAGAGCGAAAAGCCCGTCGCCGCGGCCGTGAACAAAAGCGTGGTCACCAGCACGCCTGGCCAGAGCATCGGCGGCGGATGCGGCGGCAAGAACCGGTGCAACAGGAAGAGAAAGGCCAGAAACGCCCCGATCCCGGCCGCGTAGCGCAGTGCGTCGACCGTGCCGGGCACGGTCCCCTCCAGCCAGCGCTCGGCAAACCCAATCAGGAGCGGGCCGAGCAGCACCGCAACGCCCACAATGATAAAGGTGACCACCCCGAGCAGCACAATCAGCAGCGATTGCAGCCGGTTGCGCCACCAGCCGCGGCCCTCGCCCACCCCATAGGCCCGGTCAAAGGCGGTGCGAAAGGCCTCGACGCCCGAGGAAGCAGACCAGAGCGCGATCAGCGCCGAAACGGTCAGGACCGAGCCGCGATCGACGGAGATGACGCCCAGAAGCGCCGGTTCAATGGTGCCGGTCAGCTCGGCGGGCAACAGCTCGACCAAGGTCTGCACGGCCGACAGGCTCTCATCCGCTCCGATCACCAGGCTTGCAGTCATCACCGCCACGATCGCGAAGGGAAAGAGCGCCAAGAGCAGGGAAAACGCAATGAACCCGGCGAGCGCCGACCCGTCATGGTCAATAAACGCGCGCACAGCGCCGCGCAGCGCCCGCCACAGCCCTGTCATCGCCGCCGCTCCGTCAGGGAAAGAGCGGGGCCGCCTCCAGCCCCGTCGTCTCCGCCAGCCCAAGCATCAGATTGGCGTTCTGCACCGCCTGCCCCGATGAGCCCTTGGTGAGATTGTCGAGCACTGCCACCACGGTCGCGCGCCCCGGGCGGCGGTCGCCCGCCACCCCGATATGGCAGTAATTCGACCCGCGCACATCTTTCATGGCAGGCACGGCGCCGAAGGGCAGCACGACAAGGAAGGGCTCTCGCGCATAGGCCTCGGCCAGCGCCCCGTGGATGTCGCGCGCATCGCCCCGCACCAAGGCGGTCGCAAGGATGCCGCGCGAGGCAGGGATCAGATGCGGGCTGAACTGGATCTCGACCTTGCGGCCCGCCGCGGCGCTGAATTCCTGGTCGAACTCGGCCAGATGCCGGTGCGTTCCACCCATCGAATAGGGATAGACGCTCTCATAGAGCTCGGAGGTCAGCAGATGCTCCTTCAATGCCCGCCCCGCGCCCGAGGCCGCAGCCTTCAGATCGATGGCGATCTCGTCGAGATCGATGAGCCCGCCCGCAATCAGCGGGCGCAGCGCAAACTGGCCGGTTGCCGCGTTGCAGCCCGTGCCGGCAACCAGCCGCGCTGAGCGGATCTCCTCGCGGTAGAACTCGGTGAGACCGTAAACGGCGGTCTTTTGCAGCTCGGGCGCGGCATGCGGCGCGCCATACCAGGCCTCATAGGCCGCCGGATCGCGCAGCCGGAAGCCGGCCGACAAATCGACGACCTTCACATCGGCGGGGATGTCGGCGACCACTTGATGCGTGGTGCCATGCGGCAGGCAGACAAAGGCGATGTCGATCGCGCCGAAATCCACCTCTTCGATGCGGGTGAGCACCGGCAGGTCGAGATGGCGCAGATGCGGAAAGACCGCCGCCATGGGCTGGCCGGCCTTTCGGTCGGCGGTCAGTGCGGTCACCCGAATGCCGGGATGCGTGGCCAAAAGGCGCACGGTTTCCGCACCCGTATAGCCGCTCGCCCCAAGGATCGCTGCCCGTGCCTGCGCCATCGCTGCCTCCTGCACCTTCGCGCCTCGCCTAGACCAATTGACCGCGCGACGCCACATAAGAAAACACCCCCCCGCCGGGCGGGAGGGTGCCGAAACCGTCGCGGCTGTCGCGCCTTAGCGTTTGGAGAACTGGAAGCTGCGGCGCGCCTTGCGCTTGCCGTATTTCTTGCGCTCGACCACCCGGCTGTCGCGGGTCAGAAATCCTGCTGCTTTCAGCGGCACGCGCAGCGCCGGCTCATAGAGCGTCAGCGCCTTTGAGATGCCGTGCTTGACCGCCCCGGCCTGGCCCGACAGACCGCCGCCCTTGACCGTGCACATCACATCGAACTGCCCGGCGACATTGGCCACCGTAAAGGGCTGATCGATGATCATTTGCAGCACCGGGCGCGCGAAATAGACCGCCAGCTCCTTGCCATTGACGGTGACCTTGCCGGTGCCTGGTTTGACCCAGACCCGGGCGATGGCGTCCTTGCGCTTGCCGGTCGCGTAGGAGCGGCCCAGATGGTCGCGCACCGGCTCGGCCACAGCCTCGGGCTCCGGCGCCATCACCTCATCGGCGCCCTCGGTGACGGCGTCCTTCAGCGCGTCGAGCGAACGGATTTCGTCGGCCATGATCAAGCGCTCCGCGTGTTTTTGGGGTTCATCGAGCCGACATCGAGCGCTGCGGGGTTCTGCGCCGCATGCGGATGCTCGGGGCCTGCATAGAGCTTCAGATGGGTGAGCTGCTTGCGGCTCAGCGGACCGCCGGGCATCATCCGCTGCACCGCCTTCATCAGCACCCGCTCGGGAAACCGACCATCGAGGATCTTGTCGGCCGTGCGCGATTTGATGCCGCCCGGGTGGCCGGTATGCCAGTAATAGACCTTGTCGGTGCGCTTGCGCCCGGTCATCTGGACCTTTTCGACATTCACCACGATGACATGGTCACCATCGTCCATATGCGGCGTGTAGCCGGGCTTGTGCTTGCCGCGCAGCCGGTTGGCGATGATCGAGGCCAGACGGCCCAGCACCACACCTTCGGCATCGATGACAATCCAGCTCTTTTCGATGTCGCCCAGCTTTGCCGAATAGGTTTTCATCGCATCCCGCCTTACCCATGCCCTGCGCCGAGGCGCGCGTGCCCTGTCGGGTCGGATCACCCGGCACTGTCAGGGGGCGTGTTCTACCTAGGGCGGAGCCGTTGTCAAGCCGCATCGCGCCAAAAAACAGCGTCACCTCAGGAGATTAGAGATGAGGTATTCGAGCACCCCATTTTCCTGGGCCCGCATTGGCGGCGGCTGTCACCCGGTGGACACAGCGCGCGCTGCCCCAACCGGCATATGCGCGGTTTCGGTTCCTCATTCTTGAAACTGCAACGCGAATCCTTTACATGAGCGCTTCGTTCAGGGTCACCGATCCCAACCCCATGGCTTTGGTCAATGGTCTTCGGGGGGGCGCTAAGGGACCGCTGGGTTTTTCATCTGCTGGATGGGGAGGCGCGCCGTGCAAACCGCACACCTCTTCCAACTGGGGATGGACCTGGAGACAGGCGCCACCCACGAGGAAGCCAAATGCGATCATCTTGCCGTGGTGCAAGATGGCGCAAAACCGAACTCCGTCGGCACGGTCGAGCCGACCGTTCTTGATGCCGATCGGCCCGATCATTTCATTCGCCGCGATGGCAAGGTCTTTGCCGGCACGCATCTGATCATCGAGGTGATCGAGGGCGAGGGGCTGGATTGCGAGGACCGTATTCAGCAGGCGTTTCGCGCCTGTGTGGCGGAATGCGGGGCGACGTTGTTGCACATCCACACCCACAAATTCAGCCCGCAGGGCGTGTCGGGTGTGGCGGTGCTGGCGGAAAGCCACATCTCGGTGCACACCTGGCCCGAGATCGGCTACGGTGCCTTCGACGTCTTCATGTGCGGCGAGGCGCAACCCTGGCGGGCGGTCGAGGTGCTTCGAACGGCGTTCAATGCAGGCGATGTCCGCGTGCAGGAGCTGTTGCGTGGCGACGGTCTGGTTGCGGGCGGCTGATCGGCGCGCTGGCAGCAACCGGAACCCATCTAAACCCCGGGATGACCGGCCAAAACCTGGCTGGCTGGCAAAAGCGTGGCTGACGGGCGCAGACGGGTGGCGCCTCGGTTTTAGATCGAAGCGGGCGTAACCGACTCGGCCGCAGGAAACACCGCATCAAAGGCCGCACCGCCCTCGGGCGAAAACACCACCCGGCGGTCGTTCCGGGCCCGCCGGGCCCAACCGCTCTCAAGCACGAAGTCAAGCAGCGCCGCTCCAAGTGCGCCGCCCAGATGCGGGCGGCGTTCGCTCCAATCCAGACAAAGCCGACAGAACGCCCGCTTGCGCGCGCGCCAGGGCGCAAGATCGAGCCCCAGTTCGGCCAGCGCCGCCTCGCCCGGCGCGGTGACGGCCACCGTCTCCGGGGTGACAGCCAAAAACCCGCGCCCGGCAAGACTGCTGTAAAGTTGCACCGCCCGTGCACCGGCCAGATGGTCATAGCAGACCCGGCATTCGCGCAACGCGGCATCGCGCGGGCCAGTGCGGGTGCGGGTCAAACCTTTGCCAACCGCAAGCCCAGCCAAGGTTTCCAGCAATCCGGCCACCTCCGGTCCGTCGAGCGCGAAATACCGATGCCGACCTTGCTTCCAGGGCCGCACCAGCCCAGCCTCGGCAAGCTGCGCGAGATGACCCGACGCGGTCGCCGGCGTCACACCCGCCTCATGCGCAAGCTCGCCCGCGGTCAGTGCCTTGCCCGACAGAAGTGCGGTCAGCATCGCCGCCCGACCGGGATCGCCCAGCAGCGCCGCAATGCGCGATATGTCCGGCCCGTCTCGCATGCGGCCAGTTTGCCCGGGCACCCGCCCCCACACAATGGGGCATCCTTCGGTCCCGGCCGAAGTGTTCGGCGCATGTTTCGGCCGCGTCCAAACCATCGCCCGACCGATCTATGTCATCGCTCGACCGTCCACAGAACGGAGATGACAATGACCCGACCAAATGACACCAGCGCAACCCGGCGGCTTTTGGGCATGCTTGCAACGGAGCTGCAGCGCTGGCTGCAGAATGGCCGCAGCCGCACCGCCCTCGCGGATCTGCCGGCCCATATGCTGGCCGATATCGGCATTGAGCCGGACACGGCCCGACGCGAGGCCGCGCGCCCCTTTTGGCAGGGCGGCCATGACGCCATCCGGCACCGGGCGGGCTTGCACGGTCTGCGCCCAGCCGGTACTCCCTTCGCGCCGCCCCCACATGCGAGAGGAGAGCGCGATGAGCACCGAGATGCCCGGCTGGTCGGTCGAGACGCTGCATCCCTGGTACCGCCAGGCCTTGCGGGTCGACGAGATGCTTTATGACAGCGAGACCGAGCATCAGCGCATCCGCATCTTTCGCAATGCACGGTTCGGCCGGGTGATGACGCTCGACGATGTGGTGCAGGTGACCGAAGGCGATGAATTCGTCTATCACGAGATGCTCAGCCATGTGCCGATCCTGGCCCATGGCGCGGCGCGCGAGGTGCTGGTGATCGGCGGCGGCGATGGCGGCATGGCGCGCGAGGTTCTGCGCCATGCTTCGGTCGAGCGCTGCACCATGGTCGAGATCGATCGCGGCGTGGTCGATCTTTGCACCCTGCACATGCCCAGCATCTCGGACGGCGTGTTCGACAATCCGCGGCTCGACCTCGTCATCGCCGATGGGGCCGCCTTTGTCGCCCAGACCGACCGGCGCTTTGACATTGTCATCGTCGACAGCACCGACCCGATCGGCCCGGGCGAGGTGCTGTTCACCGACAGCTTTTACGGCAGGGCCAAGCGCTGCCTGGCCCCGGGCGGCATTATTGTGACCCAAAACGGTGTGCCCTTTTTGCAGGGCGACGAGCTGGCCGGCACATTGCGCGCCTTTCGCACCCTTTTTGCAGATGCGTCCTGCTATATGGCCACCATCCCCACCTATGCCGGCGGACCGATGGCCTTCGGTTGGGGCAGCGATGGGCTGGCGCGGGACACAGATGAAGGCGTGCTGGCCCAGCGCTTTGCCGCGTCAGCGCTTACCACGAAGTACTACACGCCGCAGGTCCACAAGGCGGCCTTCGCCCTGCCCGCCTATATCCACCGCCTTCTAAATGCGCCGGGCGGCCATTGAACCAGTCAACGAACTTGATCCACTGGATTGGACCATCTGGAATTGCCGAACTCTAAAGAAACGGCGCGAGATCTGAAAAAAATATTGACAAACAATTTCTATGGAATGATGGTTTATTAATATAGATTTTGGAGATTAGTTCATGTCAAAATCAATTTTCCCAGCTGTGCTTGCAGTTTTTTTC
>JBCDDO010000106.1:0-8324 GCA_039180245.1 Pseudomonadota bacterium
GCGCCTCGCCCAGGCAGCGATGCGGGCCGCTGCCAAAGACCGGATGCAGGCGGGGAATGTCGGTGCGGGTGATGTCGAACCGGTCGGGATCGGCATAGACATCCGGATCGCGCATCGCCGACATGGTCGACAGCCCCAACGGCATGCCCGGGGGCACGGGAATGCCGCCCACCTCGATCGTCTCAAGCGGAATGACCCCGACCGACCCGACCGAGGGCTCGAACCGCAGCGCTTCGGCCACCGCCCCCGGCGCAAGGGTCGGATCGGCCACCACCGCCTGCCACTGGTTGCGATGGGCCAAAAGCAGATCGGCCAAGATCGTCATTGCCCCGCGGGTGGTGTCGGCACCGCCCAGGATCAGCGTGACGATCTGGTGCAGCGTTTCGTCGGGCGAGAGCTCACCTGCCGCATCGGCCATGGCCAGATAGCGGGTCAGGAAATCGTCACGCGGCGCAGCGCGGCGTTCGGCAAACAGCCGCTGGACATACTCGGCCAACGCCTGCGCGCCGTGATCGATGCTGGGCCAGTCCTCGGCCAGAACCGAGAAGCCGAGCCCACCGGACATCGCATAGACCCGGGCGGTGAAATCGGGAATGTCGACCTCTGGCAGACCCAGGATTTTGGCGATCACGCGGGCCGGCAGGGCGGCGGCAAAAGCATCGCGCAACTCAAAGGGCGCATCGTCGGGCAAGCTGGCGGCCAACGCGTCGGCGGTCTCGCGCACTTCGGCCCGCAACGCCTCCATCAGGCTGAAATGGAAGCTTTTTGCGACCGCCCGGCGACGGTTCTGATGGGTCTTGCCATGGGCAAAGAGCACCGTGTTCTGGGCAAAGCGGAAATAGGCGCCGTCGATATCGGCGCCGCTGTATTGGGCGATCTCCGGCCCGATCTGGCGCGCACGCGGATCGCTCATCAGCGGGATGACATGCTCGGCCCTGAGCGCCAGCACACCCCGTCCATTGGCAAAGCCCAGAAGCGGGCCCAACGCCCGGGCCGCGCGGAAGGTGCCATGGGGATCGGACAGCCAAGCCTTGAAGTCGGTCTGCACAAGGCCGGTCGACGGCTCGAGCCAAACCTGCGGCGCGCTCAACGGCCTGGCCTCGGACGCGCCTGCGCCCGGCTGGGCGGGACTGGACATGTCGCCTCGCATCTTGTTCTGGCATGGCAGAATAACAGAAGGGTCCGCACAACGTGACCCAAAAGCGCTGTGACCTTGCGTCAAGGCGGCACGGCCGCTTGCCGCCGCGCTGCACCGACCGAACGAGCGCAGGTTCAGCGCAGGGGAATGGTGTTGGCGGCCTTGCCCGATTGGTAGCGGGCTGAGAGCTGGTCATAGGCGGCCCTGATCGCGGCCGCGCGCGCCTGCAACGCCGCGGGATCCGGCGTGTCGGCGATCAGGTCCGCAATTGCCGTGCCGGTCCAAAACGCGTTGTCGCGCCGATAGCCGCCGGGCGCGAGGCCGAACACCTCCGACAAAATCCGCAGATCATGGGGGATGGCAAAGGCGTCGCGGCTGTCTTCATGGCTAAAGAAGTAGTGAAAGCTGGGAAACCCCGCCCAGGCGATGGCCGACAGGCACATCGAGCAGGGCTCATGGGTCGACAGGAAGAGCAACGCGTCGGGACCAGGCTGCCCGCCCAGCCGCTCATGCCACAGCTTGATGGTGTGGATCTCACCATGCCAGAGCGGGCAGGCGACCTCGTTATTGGTGCCCACCAGCACCGTCTCCAGATTGTCAGCGCGCAGCAGGGCCGCACCGAAAACCTTGTTGCCGGCTGCCACCGCCGCCTCGGTGGCGGGCAGGATCTCGGTCTCGATGCAGCCCAGCAGCCGATCGGCAAGGCGCCCGGCAGAAATCAATACCAGATCGTGCGGCCGTCCTCGCGGCCCTTGTAGAGCTCCGCCACCTGCGGCCCGTAGCCATTGTAGATCACGGTGGGCACACGCTCGTTCGAGCCCAAAAACTGCTCGGTCTCCTGGCTCCAGCGCGGATGCGGCACATTCGGGTTCACATTGGCCCAGAACCCGTATTCATGGCCCAGAAGCTCTTCCCAGAAACTGACCGGCCGGATGTCGGTAAAGGTGATCCGGGTGATCGATTTGATCGATTTGAACCCGTATTTCCAGGGCAGATGCAGGCGGATCGGCGCGCCCATGGATTTGTAGAGCTCTTTGCCGTAAACGCCCACGACCATCAGCGGCAGCTCGTTCATCGCCTCCTCGATGGTCACCCCCTCGATATAGGGCCAGGGATACCACCGTTGCCGTTGCCCGGGCGCGATGCCGGTGTCCAGGAAGGTTTCAAAGCGCAGGTATTTGGCGCCCGAGAGCGGGGCTGCGTATTTCACGAATTCAGCCAGCGGAAAGCCGATCCAGGGCGCGACCATCGACCAGCGCTCGACGCAGCGATGGCGGTAGATGCGCTCCTCTAGCGGCATCGCTTTGACGAGATCCTCAAACGCGACCACCCGCGGCGTTTCGACCATGCCGTCGATGCGGATCGACCAGGGATCGGTGACCAGCGCCTCGGCCTCTTCGGAAATCGCCTTGGACGAGCCGAACTCGTAGAAATTGTTGTAGGTGGTGTTCAGCCGCTCATCCGTGATCGGGAAGCCAGCATCGGCATAGGCTGGGTTGAGCGCCGGGCGCGGCTCAAAGGCAGGCGGTGGCGTCGCACCCTGAGCGGTTTGAAGGCCGAGACCGGACAGCGCGGCCGCGCCTGCCGCGCCGCCCAGAAACGCGCGCCGGTTGAGAAACACGGCTTCCGGCGTGACGGCGGATTCCTTGATGCGCCAATCTGGACGGCGGTGATAGATCATCGGTCGGCTCCTCGGCTTCTTTATCTGACCACCTATTCCGGCTGGCCGGCGCTGTCCAATCAAAGCAGCTTGATGGACTGCCACAGGTGTCGATATGATCGCGCCCATGCGACGGTGGGGTTCAGCGCTGGTGGCGTGGATTGTGCGCAGGCGCAGGCGTGGCCTGCTGCAGCTTGCGTTGCTCGCGGGGCTGGTGGTGACGGCCCTCCTGCTTTGGGCAAGCCATTCCTACCTGACGGCTTTTTACTCCGAACGTCTGCGCAACACCGCCAATGTGCGCGCGGCGATCTATTCGGCCAATCTGATCAATGTGCTGGAGCGGCATCAGCTGATCCCGGGCGTTCTGGCGCGGGACCGCGCGCTGATCGATGCGCTGGTCAAGGACCGCTATGCGCTCACATCGGCGCGGCTGATCGATGTGAACCGCCAGCTGCAATCGCGCAATTTGATTCTAATGGACCGCGACGGACGGGTCGTTGCTGCCTCGAACCGCAGGTTGCTGGGCACCAATCGGGCCGATCGGGTCTATTTCCGCGAGGCGGCACGGTCCAACGAAACCAGCTTTTCGATCACCGGGATCGATGACCGGGATCTGGGGTTCTTCTTTGGCCATCCGGTTCGCATGGGCGGCAGTTTTCTGGGCGTGATCGCGGTTGAGGTCAATCTGGGACCGCTGCAGGAGGGCTGGTCGCGCGATCTCGGCCGGGTCTTTGTGACCAATGCGCAGGACATCGTGATCCTGTCTTCGACCCCGGATTGGCGCTATCGCCAGCTCTCGCCGCTGATGGAAGAGGCCCGGCTGGCGGCAATCCGCGACAACCGTCTGGGCGGCATCGAAATCCTGCCCATCGGCTGGCGCGAATCCGGCCAGCAGGTCAGCATTGACGGGCTTAACTTCCTGCGGCGCGAGCGGGCGATCGGCTTTCGCGGCTGGACGCTCAACTACATGGCCCCCACCGATGAGGTGCAGGCCAAGGTCAATGCCGGGATCGCGCTGGAGATCATGGTGCTGGCTTTGCTGGCCGCCTTGGGCTTTTGGATCAACTCCAAGCGCGCCTGGCGGCGGTTCTTGCGGCTCAAGCGCGAATCCGACCGGCTGCGCGATCTCAACCGGCGGCTCTCGGCCGAAATCGTCGAGCGGCGGCGGGTCGAGAAAACCCTGGCCCAGACCGAGCAAAGCCTGGAACAGGCCAGCAAGCTGGCCGCGCTGGGGCAGATGTCGGCCGCGGTGAGCCATGAGCTCAACCAGCCCCTGGCCGCGATGCGCACCTATATTGCCGGCGCCAAGCTGTTGCTCGATCGGCGCCGGCCTGTCGAGGCCCAGGCCTCGATCCAGCGCATGGACGATCTGATCTCGCGCATGGCGGTGCTGACCCGGCAGCTCAAGAGCTTTGCGCGCAAGGGCGATCAGGATATGCGTCCGATCGATCTGCAGGCGGCAGTGCGCGGCGCGCTGTCGGTCATGCAACCGCAGCTGAGCCAAACCGGGCTTGCAGTGGATCTCGATATGCCGGGGACGCCCTGCATGGTGCGCGGCGACCAGCTGCGCATCGAACAGATCCTGGTCAATCTGCTGCGCAATGCGCTCGATGCGGTGCGGGGTCAGGCGGACCGGCGCATCGATCTGACCATCGCGCCGGGGCCGGATTTCGTCATCCGGGTGGTCGACAATGGGCCGGGTCTGCCGCCGAATGCCGAAGAGATCTTCGAGCCTTTCTTCACCACCAAGAAACCCGGAGAGGGTTTGGGGCTCGGCCTTGCTATTTCGGCCGGCATCGCACAAGATTTGGGCGGGCGGTTGGTTGCGCGTAACCGCGATGGGGAAGGGGCGTGTTTTGAGCTCCACCTGCCGGCCCTACAGGACATGGAAACCGCGGCCGAATAAATGGCCGTGCGTGCTTGCGCGGAGGGCACGATGAAGCCGCTGCCACCCACCCCGGTGATTATCGTCGATGACGAGGACGACATGCGTGCCTCGGTCAGCCAATGGATGGAGCTGTCAGGCTTCATTCCGGCTGGCCATGAGGATGCGCAATCGGCGCTGGATGCCGTTCAACCCGACTTTCCCGGCGTTGTCGTGACCGATGTGCGCATGCCCGGCATCGATGGGCTGGAGCTTCTGGGCCAGTTGATGCAGCGCGACACCGATCTGCCGGTGATCCTGATCACCGGGCATGGCGATGTGCCCATGGCGGTCGAGGCGATGCGGCTGGGCGCCTATGATTTCCTTGAAAAGCCATTCAACCCGGATCGGCTGTCGGATCTGGTGCGCCGGGCAGCCGAGACCCGCCGTCTGGTGCTGGAGAACCGCTCGCTGCGCCGCGAACTGGCGGATGGCTCGGCGCTCTTGCGTCAGATCGTGGGGGAAAGTGCGGCGGTGCGCCGGCTGCGCGAGGATGTGATCGACTGCGCGGCCACCGACCGCAATGTGCTGATTTATGGCGAAACCGGCACTGGCAAGACCCTGATCGCCCGGGCGTTGCATGGTTGTTCGGACCGGGCGCAGGGGCCGTTCGTGCTGGTCAATTGCGCCGCCCTGGCCGAGGACACGCCGCCCGAACAGTTGATGGAGCGGTTGGAGGATGCAACCGGCGGCACGCTCTTTCTCGATGAGGTGACCGCGCTGCCACCGGCTTTGCAGCCGCATCTGATCGAGGGGTTTGCGGGCCGCATCGGGCCGGGCGCACCGCGGGTGATCGGGGCGACGCCGGACGATCCGCATGTGGCCGAGGCCGAGGGGCGGTTGCGCAAGGAGATCTTCTACCGCCTCGCCGAGATGGAGATCGTCGCGCCGGCGCTGCGCGCCCGCGGCGAGGATGTGCTGACGCTCTTCGACCTCTTTGCCCAGAACTCCGCGCAGGAGCATGCCGCCGATGCGCCGGTGCTGTCGGCCGATGATGCCGCGGCGCTGTTGCAGTTTCCCTGGCCGGGCAATGTGCGCCAGCTCAAGAACCTGGCCGAGCGGGCGGTGCTGCGCGCCAAGCGCGGGCCGGTTGCCATCGCCGAATTGCTCGACCCGGTGCTGCCGGCGCGGCCCGACAACATGCCGCCCGAACAGCGCCCGCTGAAAGAACATGTCGAGGCGTTCGAGCGGATGCTGATCCGCAGCGCACTGCGCCGGCATCGCGGCTCGATCGCCGATGTGATGTCCGAACTCGCGCTGCCGCGCCGCACGCTCAACGAAAAAATGGCGCGCTATGCCATCGCCCGGTCGGATTTCGTGTGAGTGCCGCGAGCGCGGCGCTGGCCGAGACGACGGCGCGACCTTGAGCGACCGTCTTGGGTGACCGTGCCGCCGCTGAGGTTAAGGATGCGTTCCGAGGGGCTGTTCCTCGGAACGCTGTTTTTTAGCCGAGCTTTTCTTCCAGCTCCGGCACCGCGGTGAAGAGGTCGGCGACCAGCCCAAAGTCGGCCACCTGGAAGATCGGCGCTTCCTCATCCTTGTTGATCGCGACGATCACCTTGCTGTCCTTCATGCCCGCAAGATGCTGGGTCGCGCCCGAGATGCCGACGGCGACATAAAGATCGGGGGCCACGACCTTGCCGGTCTGTCCGACCTGCCAGTCGTTCGGCGCATAGCCCGAATCGACCGCAGCCCGCGAGGCGCCGACGGCCGCGCCAAGGGTGCCGGCGAGCTTTTCGATCAGCGCGAAATCCTCTTCCGAGCCGACGCCGCGCCCGCCCGAGACCACGATCTTGGCCGAGGTGAGTTCGGGGCGGTCGGTTTCGGCCACCTTATCCTCGACCCATTCCGACACGCCCGGATTGTCGGCGGCCGAGATCTCCTCAACCGCAGCCGACCCGCCTTCGCCGGCGGCATCAAAGGCTGTGGTGCGCAGGGTGACGACCTTTTTGGGGTCGACCGACTTCACGGTCTGGATCGCGTTGCCGGCATAGATCGGCCGCTCGAAGGTGTCGGCATCGATGATGCCAGAGACATCAGAGAGCACCATGACATCGAGCAGCGCGGCCACCCGGGGCATGACGTTCTTGGCCGATGCGGTGGCCGGCGCCACGATATGGGTGAAATCGCCGGCAAGCGACACGACCAGGGCCGCGACCGGCTCGGCGAGCCCATGGCCAAAGGCGGGATCCGAGGCGCAGAGCACCTTGGCCGCGCCGTCGAGCTTTGCGGCTTCTGCCGCCGCGCCCTGGCAGCCTTCGCCCGCGATCAACACCGTGACCGGGCCGAGCATCTTGGCGCCGGTCAGCGCCTTGGCCGTTGCATCGAGCGCCAGCGTGTCGCCAGTCACTTCCGCCAGAAGTAGGACCGCCATCAGATCACCCCCGCTTCTTTGAGCTTGCCCACAAGCTCATCCACCGATTCCACTTTGATGCCGGCCTGGCGCCCTTCGGGCTCGACCGTCTTGACCACAGTCAGCCGCGGCGCGACATCGACGCCGTAATCGGCCGGTGTCTTTTCATCCATTGGCTTTTTCTTGGCCTTCATGATGTTGGGAAGGCTGGCATAGCGCGGCTCGTTGAGGCGCAGATCGACGGTCACGATCGCCGGGAGAGAGATCTTGATGGTCTGCAGCCCGCCATCGACCTCGCGGGTGATGTTGGCGGCATCGCCTTCGATCGTCACCTCCGAGGCAAAGGTGCCCTGGCTCCAGCCCATGAGCGCGGCCAGCATCTGGCCGGTCGCGTTCATGTCATTGTCAATCGCCTGCTTGCCCATCAGCACCAGGCCCGGCTCTTCGGCCGCAACGATCTTGGCCAGCACCTTGGCCACCGACAACGGTTCGATATCGGTGTGCACATCATCGGTCGCTACGACCAGAATGGCCCGGTCCGCGCCCATGGCCAGCGCCGTGCGCAGCGTCTCCTGCGCCTGCTTCACGCCGATCGACACGGCCACAACCTCCGAGGCCGTTCCAGCCTCCTTCAGGCGGATCGCTTCCTCGACCGCGATCTCGTCGAAGGGGTTCATCGACATCTTGACATTGGCAAGATCGACGCCGGTGCCGTCGCCCTTCACCCGGACCTTCACATTGTAATCGATCACCCGTTTGACGGGCACCAGCACCTTCATCGCTTTCCCTCCAGCTCGCATCCCTGAGAGCGGCCGTCCGCGCGCGGTGACCGGCCTTGCGGGGGGTTTACGTTGACGTAAGGGCGCACGCAATGGCGACGTGGCGTCATGCCGCTGGAATGGTGGCGCTCATGCTGATTGCTGGATGCGGTGACGGGGGCGGATTTGAGTATTTGGGCCAAGAAGAAGGAACGGTCGGGGCCCGGAGGAGGCAAGGTTCAGGAATGAAACTGGTGCGGCTCACAGGCTCAAACGAGGGCGCGGGCGGCGGATGAGAAGCAGGCGTCATCATGTGCAGGCCCGGTCAATGTAACCGTCACTGAAGGCGCGGCGGGCAAGGCTCCTGCAAAAGGGCGAGGCGCGCGCGGCGCTTCCCTGGCGGGGCTCACAGAGAGCGCGTCAATAGAGAAAGTTGTCTTCGACGGGCTGCGGCATCTGAAAGGCATAAGGCTGTGCTTGCCGAAATCGAA
>JBCDDO010000107.1:0-8305 GCA_039180245.1 Pseudomonadota bacterium
ACCCCCCGCGCGCGGCTGCGCGACGGGGTGGAGGCCGTCGCCAAGCTTCTGAAGATCGATCATGTGCTGGGACATGCGCCAAAGGCGCTGTCGAACGGGCAAAAGCAGCGCACCGCCCTGGCCCGGGCGCTGGTGGCCGAGCCGAATGTGCTCCTGCTCGACGACCCGCTGCGCAATGTCGACGCCAAGCTGCGATTTGAGATGCGGCTCGAGCTGCCGCGGCTGCTCTCTGATCGCGGGGCCACAGTGATCTATGTGACCCAGGATTATCGGGAGGCGATGGCGCTGGGCAGCCGCATGGCTGTTCTGGAGGCCGGGCGCATCGTACAGATCGGCGTGCCGGAGGAGATCTATCTGCAACCCGCCACCGTGGGCATTGCGCGGCTTTTTGGCGACCCCACGATCAATCTGCTGGCTGTTACGCCCAAGCAGGACACGTCGGGGGTCTATGTGACGATATCGGACCAGAAGATCCCGCTCACGGCCGGGTTCGAGGCGCTGGTCGGCCACGAGGTGACCTTTGGGGTGCGTCCCGAAGCGCTGCGCTTTGCCGATGCCGGCACGGACGGCGCCATTCCTGTCGAGATCGAGGCCGAAACCCCGCTGAACGAGAAAACCGTCACCCTGACCCAGACGTTGCGCGGGCGCGAGCTGTTGGTTTCGCGTCCTGCCGGGCTGCCGGGCCCCAGCTCGGGCCCCGCGTATTTGGCCATCGACGGCACGGCCGCCATCCTCTTTGACTGTGACACCGGCCAGAGGCTGCACCCGGATCCGGTGGCCCGGAAGGCGCAGAAGGGCGTTCCGGCATGAGCTATCTGGCGCTGGAAAACGTAAGCAAGGTCTTCAACCCGGGGCCGCGTGCCGTGACCGCCGTGCGGGACCTCGATCTTGACATCGCGCAGGGCGAGATCGTGGCGCTGCTGGGCTCGTCGGGCTGCGGCAAGACTTCCACCTTGCGGATGATCGCCGGGTTCGAGGAACTGAGTGCGGGCCGCATCACCCTGGCCGGCACCGCCATTCACACGCTTGCGCCGGCACGTCGCGGCGTCGCAATGGCCTTTGAGGGATACTCGCTCTACCCCCCGCTCACCCTGCGCGACAACATCGCCTTTGCGCTGAAATCCGAACGCCTGCCAGCCGCGCAGATCCGCGCGCGGGTCGACGAGATTGCTGCACTTTTGGAGATCGAGGACATCTTGGACCGCTACCCTGCCTCGGTCTCGGGCGGCCAGCAGCAGCGCGCAAGCCTGGGCCGCGCGTTGATCCGCGGCGCGGCGCTGCATCTGCTCGATGAGCCGATGGGCCAGCTTGAGCCGCAGCTTCGCGCGCTTTTGCGCGGCCGCATCAAGCATTTCATCCGCGAGCGTGGGCTGACGGCGATCCTGGTCACCCATGATCAGACCGAGGCCAATGCCCTGGCCGACCGCATTGCGGTGATGGAGGCGGGCGAGCTGCAGCAATTCGACACGCCGGCGCGGCTGAAGGACAGGCCCGCGAACCTCTTCACCGGCACCTTCATTGGCGAGCCGCCGATGAACGTCTTTCCGGCCGAGATCCGGCTGGGCGACGGGCGGCTCGACTTTGCGCTCGGCGGCGGGGTCACGCTGGCATATCCCGACACGGCATTCCCCGACGCGCTGCGCGCCCGGCTGGCGCAGGCCCCGCCGCTTGCGATCGGCATCCGGCCCCATGCCGTGCGGCTGGCCGAGGGTGGGCTGCCGGCGCGCGTGACGGTCAATCAATGGCTGGGCGACCAGACCCATATAGCGGCCGAATTCGCCGCCGGCACGATCGTCTCGGTCGCCCATGACCGCGCGCGCGCGGCGCCAGGATCGGCCATCGGCCTGGCCATCGATGCACATGATCTGCACATCTTCGACCGCGACAGCGGTGCGGCACTCAGCCATGGGGGAGAGCTCGCATGACCGAAATCGCGATCATCGGCGACCGCTTCATGCTGCCCACCCTTTTTGAAGAGGCGCTGCATGAGGCCTGCGGCGACGGCATCACCTGCCGCGGCCTGGAACTGCCCTGGCCCGACGCGCCGATGGAGCATGGCTATGCCGTGCCCGGAATGGAGGGGCTGAAGGAATATATGGGCAGCCCCGATCAGGTGATCGGCCATGTCGGGGCAGCGCCGGTTCTGGTCACCCATCTTGCGCCGCTGTCGCGGTCGATCTTTGATGCGCTGCCGGGGCTGCGCCTGGTTGCGGTCTCGCGCGGCGGGCCGGTGAATATCGACATGAAGGCCGCGGCCGATCATGGCGTGACCGTCGTCAACACCCCGGGGCGCAACGCCTCGGCCGTTGCCGAATTCACCATCGGCGCCATTTTGGCCGAGACCCGCAACATCACCCGCGGCCATGATGCGCTGCGCCGGGGCGAATACCGTGGCGATCTTTTCCGCGCCGATGTCACAGGCAAGGAGCTCTCCGAAATGACCGTCGGCGTGATCGGCTATGGCAATGTCGGGACCCGCGTCGTGCGGTTTCTGCGCGCCTTTGGTTGCCGGGTGATCGTGCATGACCCCTATGTGCAGCTCGACCCCGCCGATGCGGCCGATGGGGTGACGATGGTCGGCCTGGACGCGCTGCTCTCCCATGCCGATGTCGTGACGCTGCACCCGCGGGTGACCGAGGAGACGCGGGGCTTGATGAGTGCGGCACGGCTGCGGGCGATGAAGCCCGGTGCGACCCTGGTCAACACCGCGCGCGGGCCGCTGATGGATTACGACGCGCTCTACGAAGTGCTCGCCGATGGGCATCTGCGCGGCGCGATGCTGGAGACGTTTTCGGTCGAGCCGGTGCCGCCGGACGCGCCGCTTCTGAAGCTGCCCAATGTGACGCTCACCCCGCATATCGCCGGCGCATCGGTCAAAACCGTCAAAATCGCCGCGGCCCGCGCGGCCGAAGAGGTGCGGCGCTGGCTGGCGGGCGAACCGGCACTGAACCCGTGCTGAGCCTATGCTAGCCGGGCCTGGACATGGCTGAGGGCACGGCCAGCGATCGGCCCTACGACCTGCTGGTCATCGGCGGTGGCATCAACGGGGCCGGCACCGCACGCGATGCGGCCGGGCGCGGGCTGCGCGTGCTTCTGGCCGAAAAGGATGATCTGGCGCAGGGCACCTCGTCGCGCTCGGGCAAATACATTCATGGCGGGCTGCGCTATCTTGAATATTATGAGTTTCGGCTGGTCCGAGAGGCGCTGATCGAACGCGAGGTGGTGCTTGATGCGGCCCCGCATCTTGCCCGGCCGCTGCGGCTGATCCTGCCGCATTCGCCGCAACAGCGTCCGCGCTGGCTGATCCGGCTGGGGCTTTTCCTTTACGACCATCTCGGCGGGCGCCGCCGCATTCCCGCCACCGCGGGGCTTCGGCTCGACCGCGTGCCGGAAGGCGCGGTGCTCCGCCCGGCCTATCGCCATGGCTTTGCCTATTACGATGTGTGGGTCGACGATGCCCGGCTGGTGGTCCTGAACGCGGTCGATGCCGCGCGCCGCGGCGCCGATGTGATGACCCGCACCGCGGTTGTGCAGGCGCGCCGCGATGGCGGGTTGTGGCGGGTCACCCTGTCTGGGCCGACCGGTCTGCGTGAGGTTGCGGCATGGGCGATTTTCAATGCCGCCGGTCCGTGGGTCGAGCAGGTGCTGGGCGCTGTGGCCGGGGTGAATGCGCAAAAGCGGGTGCGGCTGGTCAAAGGCTCGCACATCATTTTGCCGCGCTGGTGGCAGGGCAGCCATGGCTATGTCCTGCAAGCGCCCGACAAGCGGCTGATTTTCGTGAACCCCTATCTTGACGATCTGGCGCTGGTGGGCACGACCGACATTCCCTTCGATGGCCGCCCGGAAGACGTGGCCATCGACACGCAGGAAACCGACTATCTGCTCGGCATCCTCAACAGCTATTTTGTCACTGCGTTCGGCCCGCATGACATCGTGTCGAGCTATTCCGGCGTGCGCCCGCTTTTTGACGATGACAGCGAAAAGGGTGCCTCGGCCGTCACCCGCGACTACAGCTTCGAGCTGGATGGCGATGCCGCGCCAGACCCGGACGGCCGCGCGCCATTGCTCTCGGTCTTCGGCGGCAAGCTGACCACCTATCGCAAGCTCTCCGAGGCGGCGCTTGCCCGGCTTCGCCCGTGGTTTCCACACATGACCGGGCCCTGGACGGCGCACGCACCCCTGCCGGGCGGTGATATTCCGGGGGGCGATTTCAACGCATGGCAGGCCGATTTTCAGGCCCGGCATGCCTGGCTGCCCGCGCGTCTGGCGCGCCATTATGCAACCAGCTATGGCACCGAGGCCGAGGCGCTGCTGGAGGGTGCGCAGGGCGTTGACGATCTGGGCCAGCGGTTCGGCGGCCTGTTCTTTGCGCGTGAAGCGGCCTGGATGGTCGAGCGGGAATGGGCGCACAGCGTTGAGGACATGATTGTGCGCCGGTCTAAACATCATTTCGATCTGTCGGAGGCCGATTTGCGGCGCGTCCAGGACTGGATCGGTCAGCGATATGCGGCGTGAGCCCGTTTTTTGGGCGATCTTGTCAATTTTGCGACAATCCTGGGCAACGCACCTGAAACTGTCGGCCGCAACGCGCCCGAACGGTTCCAAACTGACCAGTTCTTCATCAATGATCGCCGGCGCGGGCACCAATGCTCGTTTAACCCGCGCGACATGCCCGACGCCGAGGAGCTCGTTCTCGGCGCGTGCGTGGCGCGCGCTAACTTGAAAATGCCCGGCCGTCGAGGCGCAGCATCGCTGCGCTTTGCGGACCGCGCGCGACACGCAAGGGGGATCGCGATGTCGAGAAAACTGTCACTTGCCGCCGCAGCTCTGCTGATGACAGCCGCTGTGCCGGCTGCTGCGCAGGACTGCCCGATCAAGGTGGGGGTGCTGCATTCGCTCTCGGGCACGATGGCGATCTCTGAGACAACGCTCAAAGACACCATGGAAATGCTGATCGAGCAGCAAAACGCCGCTGGCGGCGTGCTGGGCTGCCAGCTTGAAGCGGTGGTCGTCGACCCGGCCTCGGACTGGCCGCTCTTTGCCGAAAAGGCCCGTGAGCTTTTGACCGTGCATGAGGTCGACGTGATCTTCGGCAACTGGACGAGCGTGAGCCGCAAATCCGTGCTGCCGGTGATCGAGGAGCTCAACGGCCTGCTCTTTTATCCGGTTCAGTACGAAGGCGAGGAAAGCTCAAAGAACGTCTTTTACACCGGTGCTGCACCCAACCAGCAGGCAATCCCGGCCACCGATTATTTCCTTGAAGAACTTGAGGTTGAGAAATTCGCGCTGCTCGGAACCGACTATGTCTACCCGCGCACCACGAACAACATCCTGGAGAGCTATCTGATCTCCAAGGGCATTCCGGCCGAAGATATCTTTGTGAATTACACGCCCTTTGGTCATTCCGATTGGTCGAAGATCGTGGCTGACGTGGTGGCGCTGGGCGCCGATGGCAAGAAAGTCGGCGTGATCTCGACGATCAATGGCGATGCCAATGTCGGCTTTTACAAGGAGCTCGCCGCGGCCGGTGTGAGCGCCGATGACATTCCCGTCGTTGCGTTTTCGGTCGGCGAAGAAGAGCTCTCGGGCCTCGACACCTCCAACCTGGTCGGGCATCTGGCGGCCTGGAACTATTTCCAGTCGGCCGACACCGAGGCCAATGAAGGCTGGGTTGCGGCCTGGAAGGAGCGCATGGGCGAAGAGCGGGTCACCAATGACCCGATGGAGGCCCATTACATCGGCTTCAACATGTGGGTGAACGCGGTCACCGATGCCGGCACCACCGAGGTCGATGCGGTGCGCGCCGCGATGTACGGCCAGGAATTCCCGAACCTGACCGGCGGGACCGCGGTGATGCTGCCCAACCATCATCTGGCCAAGCCGGTGCTGATCGGCGAGATCCAGGAGGACGGGCAGTTCGACATCATCAGCCAGACCGAGGAAGTGCCGGGCGATGCCTGGACCGATTTCCTTCCTGAATCGGCGGTGCTGAAATCGGACTGGGCCGAGCTGGGCTGCGGGATGTACAACACCGAGACCGACAGCTGCGTGCAGATCAAGTCGAACTACTGACCTGAAGGGGGCCGTCGCCGGCCCTCTTGCCCGCCGGGGGAGACGGCTGCGCCGTCGGACGCCTCCGGCGGGAGTATTTTTACCAAGAAGAAGGGGCTGGGGGTGCATCGCGTCGGACAGCGCTTGAGTGCGGTCATCGGGGTGCTGATGCTCGGTGCCACGATGATCGGGGCAATGGCAGCCCCGCTCCGCGCGCAGGATGCCCAAGCGCCGATCCAGCGGCTGCTTCAGGAGCATGGCGAGATCATCGCCAAAAGCTCGCGCAGGACCATCGGCCCGGCCATCGACGCACTTGCCCGCTCGGGCCTGCCGCAAGCGCAGCTTGTGCTGGAGAAATGGCGCGCCAAGGAGATGTGGCGCGACAAAGAAACCGGGCTTTTTGTGTTTGCCGAGGAGATCGACCGGCGCACCATCCGGATCTTCGATTTTGCCGATGGGCGCGAGCTTGCGGAAGTTGCCGACAGGGGGTTCAAGCAGCTCAAGCCCAATAGCGGGATCCGGGGCCTGATCGGCGCCGCACTGGTACAGTTCCAGCTCAGCGATCCCGATCCCGCGAACCGTGCCACGGCGCTGGATGCAATCGAGCGCGATGCCGAGCCGTCGCATCTGACCGCGCTGCGCGCGGCGATCGAGAGCGAACCGGACCCGGCGCTGCAGGCCCGCAAGGCACGGCTGGAGCGGCTCTTGACCATCCGCTTTGCCGAGGATGAGGCCGAGCGCATTGCCGCCATTGACGGGTTTTCGGGCGATCTGGGCGTGGATGTGCGCGCCGCGCTGAACCCGCTGCTGGCAAAGGCGCTGGATGTGTCGACCGCTCGCCCCTCCGGCCCCGAGATCGTGGCGGTGCTGGAGCCGGGCAGCGCCGCGCTCAGCCGGGCCGAGGCGCATGCGTTGCTGGTGGACAAGGGCTTTGCGCCGCCGCGCGTGACGCCGGCGCAAAAGCGCGAGGCGCTGATTGCCAATATCGCCGATGGCCAGGTTGGCGGGGTCGCATTGGCCGAGCTTGACAGCGAGGCGGCGCGCGACCTGGCCTATGCGGCGCTGGCCCGCGCCGGGCTGGCCCCGCCCAGTGCTGCACCCGGCGATATCGACACGGCCCTTGCCGCGCATGTCTTTTTCGAGCGCTTTGTCGGTGCACCGCCCCAGGTGGCCCAGGCCGCGGCCCGGGTGTTGGCGGGCATTGAAACCCAGGTCGCGCTCAATCAGTTCATCGATCTGGTGCTCGACGCGGTCTCGCTGGGCTCGATCTATTTCCTGGCCGCCATCGGGCTTGCGATCACCTTCGGGGTGATGCGCGTGATCAACATGGCCCATGGCGAGTTCATCATGATGGGCGCTTATACCGGCTTTGTCGTTCAGCAGTTCGTGCCCGACTACACCCTCTCGATCATCCTGGCGATCCCGCTGGCCTTTGCGGTCACCTTTGGGGCGGGCGTGGCGCTGGAGCGGCTGGTGATCCGCTGGCTCTATCACCGGCCGTTGGAGACGCTGCTGGCCACCTTCGGGGTGTCAATCGCCCTGCAGCAGATCGCCAAGAACATCTTCGGCACCCAGGCCCGGCCGCTGACCGCGCCAGGCTGGCTCGACGGGTCGCTGATCATCAATGACATCGTCGCGATCAGCTATATCCGCATTGCAATCTTTGTGCTGGCGCTTCTGTTCCTGGCGCTCCTCTTGCTGGTCATGAACCGCACCAGGTTGGGGTTGGAGGTGCGGGCGGTCACGCAAAACCCGCGCATGGCGGCCTCGATGGGCATCAACCCCGACCGGATCAACATGCTGACCTTCGGCTTTGGCTCGGGCATTGCCGGGATCGCGGGCGTGGCCATCGGGCTTTACGCAAAGGTCACCTCGGAGATGGGGGCCGATTACATCGTGCAAAGCTTTATGACCGTGGTGGTCGGCGGTGTCGGCAATATCTGGGGCACCCTCTTGGGGGCCTCGATGGTGGGCGCGCTGCAAAAAGGGATCGAGTGGTTCAACCCCTCCAACACGCTTGCGGCCCAGACCTATATGATCCTCTTTGTCATCCTCTTCATCCAGTTCCGGCCGCGCGGGATCATCGCGCTGAAGGGCCGGGCGGCGGAGGCCTGATGCGATGAGCGATGCTGCAATCCCCACGCGCCGGCCGTTTGTGGCGCGCCACCCCTCGGTGCTGATTTTCCTGGCACTTCTGGGCATCTTCACCATCGGGGTGACGCTGTTGTCCGAGGCGTTCGGGATCGGGCTTGTC
>JBCDDO010000108.1:0-8062 GCA_039180245.1 Pseudomonadota bacterium
CTCTACAAGACCCGGGTTTTTGAAACCTGTCGGTGGCGCAACGCCCATCACCGGCCCTGGATGCAGGGACCCGCGGGGCCGGTCATGCCGGTCAGAGTGATCGACAAGCCGCCCTCGGCAGAGCTGCGCGAAGACCAGCGCGATGAGGACAGCCTGCCGCCTTATGCGGTGCTTGATGCGATCCTGGAGGGGCTGATTGAGAATGACCGTCCGGTCGCCGAGCTGGTGGCCGATGGGTTTGACCCAGAAACGGTCCAGCGTGTGGAGCGGCTGATCTACCTGTCGGAATACAAGCGCTTTCAATCGGCACCGGGGGTGCGGCTGACCCGGCGGGCCTTCTGGTTGGACCGGCGCTACCCCATCGTCAACCGATGGCGTGACAGCGGCCACTGACCGCGGTCCATGCCCCGCAGCATTGCGGTGACGCGCTCATGCGACGCTGCGCCGCAGGCATTTCCCACCGCGGCGCCGGTCCGACCGCACCCGGGGTCGCCGCGTTGCGCCGTCAGGCCCCATTTGCCCAGGCAGAGGCGTCGACAAGGCAAGATGCAACCGCTATGCGGGGTGGACGGTTTGCACACCGCAGGGGGCCAATCGATGGCGCGCATTCCAGTCCCGGCGTTCTGGCTCGGCATGGCCGGGCTGATCCCGTTTCTATACGGCGCGATAACCGCGCTGGGCATGGCGCCGCTGCATCCGACGCTGACCGCGCAGGCCGTCTTGGTGCCGTACGGAGCCGCAATTCTGGCTTTCATGGGCGGGTGCCTGTGGGGGTTTGCGTCGACAAACGATCAGGCGCCGGCCTGGCGCGAGCTTTGCATCTCCGTGGTTCCGCCGCTTTGGGCGCTCTCGGCGCAGTTTCATCCCGCACCACTCAGCATGCTGGCTGCGGGCTTTGCCGTTCTGATCGCCATCGACCTGATCTTCGTGATGCGGCGGCTCACGCCAAGCTGGTGGATGGCGCTGCGATTGCCGCTCAGCGGCGTCGTGCTGGTCTGCCTTCTCGCCGGCGCGCTGGCCTGAGATGGGCGGCGCGCGCCTTCCCCTATCGGGCGGATGCCAATGCAGCTCGCTGCGCTGGGAGGCGACGGCCTGGCCGCGGGCGATGGTCAGGTGTCACTGCGACAGCTGCAAGGCACAAAGCGCAGCGTCTTTCGGGACATCGATCTATTTTGCCCCCGACACGCTGCGGTTCACCGGTCCTTGGGCGGAATTCACCGTCAAGACCGCCCGGAACGGGCGCAAGCGCTGCGTATTTTGCCCGCGCTGCGGGGTCCGGGTGGCCCATATCGGCACACCCAACCCGCCCCATGTCTCGATCAAGGGCGGCACCATCGATCCCCACCACCGCCTGCGACCCGCCGCCGATGTTTGGACCGATGCCCGGCTGGCTTGGGTGCCGGTCCTTGAGGAGGGTCTGTCCTATCCCGGCCAGCCCGAATGTTGGACCGCGGTTGAACGACGCTTTGCCCAGGACCTGACGCTGTCGTTTTACGATGCCGAGGCCGCTGAGTATGCTCAGGCCTCAGCAGGGCAAGAGAACAATCCCCGGCTTCAAAATTTCATAGGCGCGCTTCCAAAATCGGCGCATGTGCTCGATCTGGCCTGCGGATCGGGCTGGGCCGCGGCGTCCATGCGGGGCGCCGGCCTGCAGGTGACCGCCACCGATGCTTCCGCCGGTCTGGCCGAACAGGCGCGGCTGCGATACGGCCAACCGGTCGAGCTGGCCTATATGCAGGATCTGAGCGCCTGCGAGGCCTATCACGGGATCTGGGCGCATTTTGCCCTGATCCATCTTCCGCGCGACGAATGGCCGGACATGTTGGGTCGTCTGCACCGGGCGCTTCGCCGCGGCGGTCAGCTTTCCCTGTCGGTGCGCGAAGGCCTGAACGGCGCAAAAGACCGGCTCGGTCGGCACATCACCCGGGTGACCAACGATGAGCTGGACGATATGCTGCGCGATGCGGGCTTCCGCGACACCAGGTTGCGCATCACAGCCCCGCTTAGCGAGTTTGATGGCACCAACAGCCGCAGCATCATCGCGGAAACGCAGCGTGGCGCTTGAACTTGTGGCTTATACGGACGGTGCCTGTTCGGGCAATCCCGGTCCGGGCGGCTGGGGTGCGCTTCTCGTCGCATCAGAGAGCGGACATGTGTTGCGCGAGCGGGCCTTGAAGGGCGGTGCGGCACAGACCACCAACAACCGCATGGAGCTGATGGCGGCCATTTCGGCGCTGGAGACGCTGGATCGGCCCAGCCGTCTGACGATCGTGACCGACAGCGCCTACCTCAAAGGCGGCATCACCGGCTGGATCGCCGGCTGGCAGCGCAATGGCTGGCGAACGGCCGACAAAAAGCCGGTCAAGAATGTCGATCTGTGGCAGCGGCTGCTGGCCGCTGTCGCGCCGCATGAGCTCAGCTGGGATTGGGTCAAGGGCCATGCCGGGCATCCTGGCAATGAGCGCGCCGACGCGCTTGCGCGCGAAGGCATGGCGCCGTTCAAACCAGCGAAGCCTCAAATCTGACCTTGCAGCGAGGCTCAGCGCTTGCCCAACCGCCCCGACAGCACCGAGACCAGCACAAAGGCGCCGATCACGCCGCCAGCGACCAGGATCAGGATCCCCGCTGCGGCAAGCAAAAAGCCTATGGCGATGCCACCCACAACTCCGCCGACCGCCCCCAGCAGCAGCGCCTGAACCAGACCGCCGCCCTTGCCGGTGACATGGTGATAGGCATAGCCGATGCCCGCGCCGAGCAGCGCCAGAAAGATAAAGGACCCCATGGCCGTTTCCCTTCCAACCGGACTGCGCGGTTGGTCCGCGCGTCCTTTCCCAATCGCCTCAGACGGCGCGCGCTTGTCAAGCGGTGTGACAGCGGGCATCGTGGCGCCGCATCGAGAAACGGGCACCGCGTACGGGCCGCGTCGGGCGGTGCACGGTGGCGCATCACAGCAGGGGAACGGCGATGCCGGGTGAAGCGGACCTGATCGATTTTTACCGCAACAAGCATGCAACCGAGGCCTATGGCGACACCTCGGTCAAGTATCTGCGGTTCCTGCGTCCCGAGATCGCGTTGTTGCATCCCCGCACGGTGATCGATTATGGCTGCGGTCAATCGCGCCTTCTCGACATTTTGGCCGACAGCATCGGGTTTCGTGGCCTGCGCTATGACCCCGCGATCCCGGATCATGCTGCAAGACCCGAGGAAACTGCCGATCTTCTGATCTGCATCGACGTTCTTGAACATGTCGAAGAGGCAGAGCTTGACCATGTGATCGGCGATATGCGCAGTCTCTGCCGCGAAGCGATCATCGTCGTGGACACCAAGGCCGCGGTCCAGATGCTGCCCGACGGGCGCAACGCGCATGTCAGCCTGCACCCGCACGCCTGGTGGCAGGCCCGCCTCGAACGGCATTTCGGACCGCTCACCCCGATCCGCTGCCCGCGCCGCAGCCGGGCCGGATTTCGCAGCTTTCCGCGCGCGTCGCCTGTGCGATTCGCCGGGCGTCGTCTGGGCGAAGACGCACGTCATTACCTATCGAAGCTCACCGGGCGGCGCGCCGACTGACCACTCCAAGCGCGCCGCAAAACGCTCCGCCGGGAGATTGTGATCGCACCCAGGCTTGCCCGAGCAGTGCAATGTGGTCTAGCCGATGGGGTGCGGATGGCGATCCCGGCCCGTCGATTGCGTCACTGGCCGCACGACCTGACCTGTCTGCGCGACGTGGCCCCGACCGGAGAAGCCGCCATGAGATCCCGCTCTGCCCGTCATTTCAGCATCACGAGCCTGGCCGTCTCTGCCAGATCCCAGGCCAAGCCGAGCGCCAACAATACTGTCGGAGGCGCGCGCGATCACATGCACCGGTGGGAGGGCTTGTCGGATCAATACGTCGCGTTTGAATACGTCGCGTTTGAATACGTCGCGTTCGCCTCGGCCCATCCTGTGCCGCCCAATCACGCCACGGCTTCCTTTGCAAAGGACCGCGGGCACTGACATGTCGACGCGCAAGACCCGCATCCAACCAAAACTGGACCTTTCGGGCGCCCTGCGGCAAACCGGCGGCGCCAGGAGCAGCCGATGAACAAAGAACCCACCAGGTCGGACCACCCGCAGCCGCGCACAAACACGCGCCGCACCACGCGGCATAAGGGCGTCAACCTGGCGCTTCAGGGCGGCGGTGCGCATGGAGCCTTCACCTGGGGCGTGCTCGACAAGCTTTTTGAGGATGACCGGATCTGGATCGAGGCAATCTCGGGCACCTCGGCCGGTGCCATGAACGCCGTGGTCGCCGCACAGGGCATGTATGAGGGTGGTGCGGAGGGCGCCCGCGCCAGGCTGCACGAGTTCTGGCGCGCGGTTTCGGATGCCGGCAAGACCAGCCCGATCCGCCGGTCGCCCGCGGCCAAGGCAACGGGCGATTGGTCGCTGTCGGGCTCGTTGAGCTATCTGTGGTTCGATATGCTCACCCGGGTCTTCTCGCCCTACCAGCTCAATCCGTTTGCGGTGAACCCGCTGCGCGATCTGGTCGCCAAGCTCGTCGATTTTCGCAAAGTGCATGCGTGCACGGACATGGCCGTGTTCCTGGCGGCAACGAATGTCGAGACGGGGCGCGTGCGGATCTTTGAGCGCGACGAGATCGAGCTGGAAACGGTGATGGCCTCGGCCTGCCTGCCGCAGCTTTTCCAGGCGGTCAAAATCGACGGCGAGCCTTATTGGGATGGCGGGTTCATGGGCAACCCGCCGCTCTTTCCGTTCTATCACGGCTCGCCTTCCGACGATATCGTGATCGTCCAGATCAACCCGGTCTTTCGCAAGGGCGCGCCGGCACGCGCGGTCGACATCCAAAACCGTGTCAACGAGATCACCTTCAACTCTGCCCTGCTGCACGAGCTGCGCGCCATCGATTTCGTCTCCCGGCTGCTGGACGCCGGCAAGCTCGATCGCAGCGAGTACAAATGCATGAACATGCACATCATTCAGTCGCGCAAGCGGATGCGCGAGCTCGATGCGACCTCAAAGCTCAATGCCGAATGGCCGTTCCTGACCCATCTCTTTGAGATCGGACGCGATGCCGCGGGCAAATGGCTCGAGACCCATTTCGACGATCTGGGACAGCGCTCGACCGTCGATATCCGGCAGATGTTTCAGGGCAAGGCCGCGCTTCCCGCGGCTCTCAGCGCCCAGAGCCGGGCCTGAGAGGGAGGGCGCGCGGCAATGTGGTACATGGTCAGTGGCGCATTGCGGGGCGAGCGACCCCGCGACATTGTGCGCCGCGGCACGATCGTCGGGGTGGTGAGCTTTCTCACCCTCATTGACCTCTTTGGAAGCCAGGCGCTGCTGCCGCAGCTTGTCGAGGCCTATGCGGTAGCACCCGCGACGATGGGGCTTGCGGTCAATGCATCGACCCTTGGCATGGCGGTGGCGGGGCTGCTGGTGGGCTGGTATGCCGACCGCATCGACCGCAAGCGCGGCATCTGGATCTGCCTGACGCTGCTTTCCATCCCGACGCTCTTTCTTGGCTTGGTCGACAGCGTCTGGGCCTTTCTGGCCCTGCGCATCCTGCAGGGCATGTTCATGGCCGCGGCCTTCACGCTGACCCTGACGTATCTGTCCGAGCAATGCGACGTCACGGCGGCGGGCGGGGCGATGGCCGCCTATGTGACCGGCACGGTTGCCTCCAACCTCTTTGGTCGGCTTTTGGCCGTGTCGGCCGCCGATCTGGCCGGTCTGTCGGGCTCGTTTTTTGTGTTTGCGGGGCTCAATCTGCTTGGCGCACTCATCGCCTTTGCGCTGATCGGCCCGCGCGATGACAGCCCGCCGGAGCGGCGGGGATCGCCGCTCGATGCCTGGACCGCACATTTGAGCACCCCGCCCCTCCGCGCGGCCTTCGCGATGGGGTTTTTGATCCTCTTCGTGTTCGTGGGCGTCTTTACCTATGTGAATTTCCACCTCATCGGACCGCTCGGGCTCAGCCCGGCAGAATTGGGTCTGGTCTACCTGGTGTTCGTCCCTGCACTTTTTACCACGCCGATGGCCGGTCGCGCGGTTCTGATCCGGGGCCCGCGGCAGGTGTTCCTGGCCTCGGGCCTTGTCGCCCTGGCCGGGGTCGGCCTGACCCTGGCGCCGCCGCTGGCGTTGGTGCTGGCCGGGCTCGCAATGATCGGCGCCGGCACATTCTTCATGCAGGCGGCGGCGACCGGCTTTGTGGGACGCACCGCGCAGGGCGACCGAGCGGCCGCGAACGGGCTTTACTTGACCTCCTACTACATCGGCGGCCTGGTCGGTGCCTTCGCGCTCGGCCAGGTCTATGCCTATGGCGGCTGGACGGCGGTCGCGACCCTCGTGGCCCTGGCGCTGGCCGGCGCTTTGGCGCTGACCGGCGCCCTTCGCAACCCGGGGCCGGTGGTGACGCCGCGCCGTACGGCCGGTGCTTGAGCCGTGTTGGTGGCGGGCCATAATGTCTATGCAGCGGCGGCGCCGCGCGTCTCGCGCCTCTCAAAACCGGTGCCAAGAGACATGAGCCTGCTGCACGGGGTGCGCCGATGACAGCTGCCACGCTCCTGAGCATTGGGGAAGGCTACCTCTGGGCCGGGCTGGCCGTGGGCGTGGTGTTTCTTGGCTGGGGCATCGACCGGATCGACAAAAACGCCCGAGGCGCCTGGGTGTTTCGCCCGCTTGTCCTGCCTGGGATCATGCTGATCTGGCCGCTTGTCCTGTGGCGTTGGGCGGTGCTGGAGCGCGGCTGGGACGAAGCCCGCCGCCACCGGCCGCCGCATCGCGCGCAACGCATTGTGAGCCTGGCGATGGCGGCCGGGCTTGTCGCCATCATCGCGCTGGCGCTCTCGATCCGCCAAAACGGCCCGTTCGAGCGGCCTGCACTCCTGCTCTCCGCACCTGAAACCGCCCCAGCGCCGGAGACCGGCCAATGAGCGTGAAATATGTGCCCGTGCAATGGGTGCCCAACAAGCTCGTCTATGATGCGGTGCTGCTGGCCCTGGTTGCGGCCTATATCCTGATCTTCATTCGGCTGGGCACGCCGGCGGCCGACGTCACGCGGCCGGTCGATGCTGCGGTGATTCGCATGCGGGCCTTCGGAAGCTGCGCCTTCCTGATGCTCACCGTCATCCTGTGCATCGGGCCATTGGCACGGCTCGACCGGCGCTTCCTGCCGCTGCTTTACAATCGCCGGCATTTTGGGGTGCTGACCGCTTTGGTCGCGCTCACCCACGCAACCTATGTGTTGGGCTGGTATCAGGCCTTCAGCCCGACCCCACCGCTGGAGGCCTTGCTCTCCTCCAATCTCAGTTTTGGCCAGGCGCTTGGATTTCCTTTCGAAGCCTTGGGCATATTTGCGCTGATCTGTCTTGGGATCCTGGCCGCCACCAGCCATGATTTCTGGCTGAGCTTTCTGTCAGCCCCGGCCTGGAAAGCACTGCATTTATTGATTTATCCGACCTATGCGGCGGTGGTTGGGCATGTCTGGCTTGGCTATCTGCAAGACACCAAGAACCCGGCCTTCGCCCTGGTGGCAGGTGCCGGCGCGCTCGCGGTCGTCGTGTTGCATCTCGTCGCACGCGGACGCACTGAACCACAGGGCACCGGCGACTGGATCGCCGTCGCGCCTTGGCGTGAGATCCCCGACGGCCGGGCCCAGATCGTGCGCATTGCCGGCTCGGAATACGCAGCGGTGTTTCGCAATGGCGCAACGCTCTGTGCGGTTTCAAACGCTTGCGCGCATCAAAACGGCCCATTGGGCGAAGGGCGCATTCTGGATGGCTGCATCACTTGCCCCTGGCACGGCTTTCAATACCGGCCCGAGGACGGTTGCGCGCCAGAACCATTCACCGAGAAAATCCCGACCTACCGGCTGAAACTGGAGGGAGAGAATGTGATGATCCACAGCACGGCCAATCCGCCGGGCACACCGCAAGCCCCACCCGCGCAGCGCCCGCGGCGGGGCGACAAAACCGATGAAGAAGGGCTCGTCGTGCTTGTTCATGCGCTCTCCGGCAGCGCGAGTGGGGCTTGCGGTGTGCCCGGCGGATTGGCCGTGCTGTGGATC
>JBCDDO010000109.1:0-8034 GCA_039180245.1 Pseudomonadota bacterium
CTTGAACAAAACACTCCAAAATACTACCTCAACATGCTGCCAAATCAGGCAGTCAGCTGGCTGTCATGTCCGAACTGTGCCGCGGCCCCGACCGCACGGCCTGCCGGAAGCCCTTGGGGTCCTGCTCGACCACACGCACAACCCCCTCGGGCGGGGCGGCCGCACTGGTTTGGGAGGGCTCTGGAACCCGGTCTGGATCCACGGCATAGCGCTTCGCCCAGGCCGCAATCACCTTGGCCGCAAACGCGCCATCGGCCCGTCGCGTCAGCAGATGGTCGGCCTCATCGAGGCTCACAAAGCTCTTGGGATGCTTGGCGGCGGTGAAGATCTCGCCCGCATTCTCGATGCCCACCGTTTCGTCGCGCGGTGCGTGCAAGAGCAGGATCGGCTTGCGCAGCCCTGCCACCAGCTCGGTCAGCCGTTGGGCGCGCACATCCTCAACAAAGCCCCGGCCGATGCGAAACGGCCGGCCGGCAAGGCTGACTTCGGCCTCACCCGCCGCCTCGATCTCGGCCAGGCCGGTGCCGAAATTGTGCAGCACATGCGCCGGGTCGGCCGGGGCCCCGATCGTGGCCACCGCCCGCACGGTGGCGATGCGGGACGCGGCGGCCAGCACCGCCGCCCCGCCCAGCGAATGCCCGACCAGCAGGGCGGGCGACATCCCGCGCCCGGCCAGATGTGTGGCGGCAGCACCTAAATCCTCGACATTCGAGGTAAAGCCGGTATTGGCGAACTCGCCCTCCGAATGCCCCAGGCCGGTGAAGTCAAAGCGCAGGACCGCAAAGCCCGCGCCGTTCAGCCCGGCCGAGACCGCGCGCGCCGCGGCGATGTCCTTGCCGCAGGTAAAGCAATGGGCAAAGATCGCCGTGGCGACCGGTGCGCCCTCGGGCAGATCCAGACGTGCGGCCAGGTCGGCCCCGGAATGGCCCTGAAAGGTGATCTTTTCTGTTGCCATGTTGCGCCCCCCTTTTTTGTCGGTCGAGGGTGGCGCATCGGCAGCGCAGCGTCCAGATCCCGCAAAGGGTTGTGATCTGGTGTCAGGCGCCTCCGCCGGTGTCCACCCCTTCGATTGCCGGCACAAAGACCATCTTCTCTAGCTGGTCGCGAACCGCCTGATAGGCGCTGCCTTCGGTAAAGTCCGATTTGTGCGACATGAACACCGCGCGCACGCTGTAGAGATGGTCGACCCCGTCGACCTTGCTGAAATAGTACACGGCCAGATCGTGGAGAATGATGTGTTTTGGGCGATCGTCATCGCCGATAAAGACGTCGCGCAGCTTAGCCTTTGAGTGAACGATCAACCCACCGGGCAACATTCGGATGTCGCGGGGCTGCGAAGAGATGCGCAGCGTGTCGTAAAGCGCGCTCAACCGCGTTTCGTTGAGCGCGACGACCTGCATCAAGGGGGTTACGCCATCGTCCAAACCCAACTCATCCACCGGGATGCGGCCGATCAGAAGATGCGGGACGTGGCGCACGATCCGGGTGTGGTTTGTGATCCGCACAGGCGCGCCGAGCACCCAGAGGAGTTCATTTTCTGTTTCGTCCGCAACGGACGCGGGATCGAAATCCGGCTCGGTCAGCAGCCGAAATGCCGTGCTCGCCGTAAGGCGGTACACGGATGCCGTGCTCACAGCGGATGACACTTGAAGCGGGCTGTCCAGCACATGCACGAGGTTGAGATTGGTGTCGAGGTCGCCCAGCCGCGTGCCGGTTGCGAATTGCTTTTCCAGGAACCGCCCCGGTCCCCGGATGGGGTCATGCGGGACCATGCCGTCGCGAAGCTCGGCCAGTTTTTCTTCAAGCGCCGCGATCGCCGAGCGTTCGGTGGCCAGCGCCAGATCATGCGCCTCCCCAAGCTCCTCGGCTTGCGCCTGCAACGCGGTGTTCTTGTCGGTCTCTGCAAGCAATGTGGTGCCGTAATAGACAATGCCGGCCGTTGTGGTGGCGACCGACGCGCAAATCGAAACGATCACAACAATCGCATTCTTCTTTATACGCTCAGCAAACCCATCGGTCTTTTCGTCTGTCTTCGATGCACCGGACATTCTGGACCTCCGATCTGAAAGCCCAATTGTATGTCGGAGACCGATTCGTTCCGAGACCTCACGCAAAGGTTGTGGCGGTTTCGCGTGCTGAAAATCACGCTGGGGTCACGAAAGGAGGCGGGCCTCCCACGGATAGCGCGACAAACGCTCATGCCCGGTCTCGGTGATCAGCACCTGATCTTCGAGCTTGACGCCGAAACTGCCGCCGACAGTGCCCAGATAAACCTCGGGGCACATGCACATGCCCGGCGCGGTCTCATAGTCGAAATGCCCATCCTGCCAATCCTGGGGATAGCCGATCAGCGGCCATTCATCGCAAAGCCCCACGCCGTGCATCTTGGCGCCGTAGCGCAGCTCGACGAACTCCTCGGGAAGCGGGTGCCCGCCATGGCAGATCTCGCGGAAGGACATGCCGGGGCGCAGCATTGCGGTGTTTTCCTCGATATGCTGCACGGCGATGCGGTAGACACGCTTTTGCTCGGCCGTCGGTTCGGCATCGCCCACGATCCAGGTGCGCGACATGTCCGTGCAGATGCCCCAGCAGCCGACGAGATCGGTGTCAAAGGCCAGGATCTCGCCTTCCGAGATCACCCGCGGCCCGCATTCCTGAAACCAGGGATTGGTGCGCGGGCCGGAGGCGAGCAGCCGGGTTTCGATCCACTCGCCGCCGCGGCGGATATTGCCGGCATGCAGCTCGGCCCAGACATCATCCTCGGTCATGCCCGGGGCCATGGCGGCCTGCATCTCGGCCATCGCCGCCTCGCAGGCATGGATCGCGCAGCGCATGGCCAGGATCTCGTCGGGCCCTTTGATCGAGCGGGCCTTCTCGGTGACCTCCTCGCCCTCCATCACCTCGATGCCGCGCGCCTCCAGCGCCTTCAGCCCGTGGACCATGATCTTGTCGACGGCCAGGCGGCGGTTCTGCCCGCAATGCTCGGCGAGGAGATCGAGGATCTCGGCGGAGAAATCCTTGGCGCTGCTGGCGGTGCCGTCGCCGCCGGTGAAGTAAAAGAACGAGGCCGTGCCGCGGCGGGTTTCCCGCACCAGCGGATTGAAGGCGGTCAGCAGGTCGCCCAGGCGCTTGAAGTCCCACATCACCATATAGCCATCGGCCAGCACCAGGCAGGCACGGAACGGGTTGTGGGAGTTCCAAAGCTGCATGTTGGTGGTGTCGGAGGCATAGCGGATGTTGAGCGGGTCAAAGAGCAGCACACCGGCATAGTCGCGCTGGTTGAGCGCTGCGACGAGCCGGTCGAGCCGGTAGCGCCGCATGGCTGGGATGTTGGGCATGGCCAGGCCCGCGGCCTCCCATTCCGCAAAGGCCAGCGGTGTCGGGCCAATCTCAACCCGGTCATTGCCGCCCTCGGTGCCGTCGGGTCGCTGGACCGGGTGCCGGCTGGGATCGATCTTGCGGCTGTGGGCGTAATGCTGGTTCATCCGGAGCCTCCCATTGCTTTGGGAAGCTTGGTGTCAAGCAATCGGCCCATGCACCCGCATCCGCGACAGGGACAGGTCGTTTTTTGCTGCTTGCGGTCTGCGATGGGCGGCTTTGGGCCCAGCAGGGATGCGGTGGTTGACGGACCTGTCGGCCGACGCGCCGATCGGCGCTGCCGGCACGCGAACACCGGAGGGGTTGGCTGGCCTGCGACCGCGCCGGCTATGGACCCGAGATCGGGTGAAAACCGGATGGCCCTTCGGGCGCGCCGCGGGCTAGTCTCTCTGCCAGTGGTGTGACGCGAGGCGATGATGGATCCCGTTCAAGCGCAATATGAGGCCTATCCCTATCCGGCACGGGACCCCGCCGATGAGGCCACGCGGCTGATCACCGGCTCGCCCTCGGCGGTGCATGAGATCGACCATTACCTCTTTGCCGGGCAGCGCGACTGGCGCCGGCCGTTTCGCGCGTTGGTTGCCGGTGGCGGCACCGGCGACGGGCTGATCCAGCTTGCCCAAGGCCTGTCCGATCTCGGCTGCCCGGCCGAAGTGACCTATCTCGACCTCTCCACCGCGGCGCGCGAGATTGCCCAGGCGCGGGCGGCGGGACGGGTGATGCGCTGATCCAATTGGCGCAGGTCCTGACCTCGGCCCGCAAACCGCACCACATCACCTATGTTGACCTCTCACCCGAAGCGCGCCGCGTTGCCGAAGCGCGGATCGCGGCACGGGGACTTCAAAACGTCACCTTCCATACCGGCAGCCTTCTTGAAGCAGCCGATTTGGGCACGTTCGATTACATCGATTGCTGCGGCGTGCTGCATCACCTGCCCGATCCGCAGGCGGGCTTCGATGCGCTGGCCCGGGTGCTCAGCCCCGATGGCGGGCTCGGTGTGATGGTCTATGCGCCCTATGGCCGGACCGGGGTCTATCCGCTGCAAGAGGCGTTCGAGACGCTTTTTGCAAAGGACACGCCCGCGGCGCGGGTGGCTGCGGCCCGCGCGGCGCTGGAGACGCTGCCCGACACCAACTGGTTCTTGCGCAATGCCCAGCTTTCGGACCATCAGGCCTCGGATGCCGGTCTTTTCGATCTCCTGCTGCATGCCCGCGACGCGCCGTTTTGGATTGAGGATCTCGATGCGGCCCTGACCGCTGCGGGGCTGCAGATGATCTCGCCCATCGAGCCTGCGCGCTACGATCCGGCCCGCTGCCTGCCTGCAACGCCCGACACCGCCGCGCGGCTGAAGGCGCTGTCGCCCCCGGCGCGGATGGGTCTGGCCGAACGTCTGTCGGGCGATCTGCGCATGCATATCGTTTATGCCGCACCGGCGGCGCGGGCGAAATCGGCCATGGCCAAGCCCGAGCCCAAGGCCGTGCCCCGGCTGAGCGGTCTGCCAGCCGCGGCGCTGGCCAAAACCGTGGCCAAACAGGGCGGGGTCGACATCACCTATGCCGGGGTGAAACACCGCATCGAGATCCCGGGCAAGGCCGGGGCGCTGATTGGCCAGATCGGCGGTCGCGCGCTGGGCGAGATTGCCACGGCCGCCCGGATGGATTGGTTTGCCTTCATGCAGCTTTGGGGCCCGGTGCATCGCGGGCTCACCGGCTACAACCGGCTGCATTACACAAGGATCCGCTGATGGAGGGGTTACGACCGCGCAGGTCAGACGCGCAGCCCCTAGCGGCGGGGCGGTCTGGGGTCCCGGACAGGGGGGCCGACCCGACCCATCTTGCCCGGCTGCCCTTTTTGCCCTTTGCCGATCCCAAATTGACCCGCGGCCCCGGGGTTCAGCCGCTCGACCCCGCGACGTGGTTGGAGCGCGATGCGGCCTTTGCCGCCCAGATGGCCCTGCGCGATGGGTTGGTGGCTGAAAAGCTGGGCGCGGTGACGGCGCTGATCCCCGAGGGCGCGGCGGCGCTGGAGGAGCTTTTGGCGCTGGTCTGCGACGCGCTGCGCGCCGATCCGGGCTATGGGGTGGCGGCCGAGATCACCCGGCCCGATGGCGCGACGGTCGATCTGTCCGATCCGCTGCCGGCCCTGGCCCGGCTGGTGCAGGAGGATCTCCTCCTGCTCGACAGACCCGAGGGGGCGGCCGAGCATCGGCTGTTGGGCGGCGTGCTCTGCTTTCCCGCCCGCTGGTCGCTGGCCCAGAAAATGGCGCGCGGCCTGCTCGCCATCCACGAGCCCATCCCCTATTACGCCGAGGCGCTGGGGGCGCGGGTTCAGCGGCTTTTCGATGCGATCCGGCCCGACCGGCCGCTCTGGCGGGCCAATTGGCTGCTCCACACCTGGCCGGAGCTGCACCAGCCCGCCGAGGAGAAGGCCAAGAAACCGCGGCGGTTTGAAACCGACCCGATCTGGCTGCGGATGGAGCGGCAGACCCTGCGCCGCCTGCCGGGCACGGGGGCGGTGGTCTTCGGCATCAAGACCTCGGTCGCGCCGATCGAAAGCCTGACCGCCGAGGAGGGGCGGGTGCTGACCCGCGTCGTCGCCGCGCTGCCCGAAATCGAATACCGCTTTAAGGGCGGCGACGTGCTTCTGGCCCGTCTGAACGCGCTTTATGCGCCGGACGGGCCGCTGCGCCGGGCCTAGCGCCCTTTCCAGACCGGATCGCGCTTTTCGGTGAAGGCGCGGTAGCCCTCATGGTGATCTTCGGACGAGTAAAGCGTGTCGACCGTCGCGAATTGCCGCTTGGTGATGCGGTTGAGCGCATCCTGAAAGCGCATCGCCTCGGCCTCGCGCACCACCTCCTTGACCGCGGCCATCACCAAGGGCGGCCCGGCGGCAAGGTGGCGGGCCATGTCCCAGGCCGCCTCCATCAGTGTTTCGGCCGGGTGGATCTGGTTCACAAACCCCCAGCGCGCCGCCTCTTCGACCGTAATCCAGCGGCCCGTCAGCAGCATCTCCATGGCGATGTGATAGGGAATGCGCTTGGGCAGCTTGATCGAGGCGGCATCGGCCACGGTGCCCGAGCGGATCTCGGGCAGGGCAAAGCTCGCATGCGACGCGGCCAGGATGATGTCGGCCGACAGCGCCAGCTCCAACCCGCCGCCGCAGCAAATGCCATTGACCGCCGCAATCACCGGTTTGTTGAGATTGGGCAGCTCCTGCAGCCCGCCAAACCCGCCCGGGCCGTAATCGCCATCCACCGCATCGCCGTCATTGGCGGCCTTCAGATCCCAGCCGGCGGAGAAGAATTTCGGCCCGGCGCCGCTGACGATCGCCACCCGCAGATCGGGATCGTCGCGAAAGGCGCGAAATGTCTCGCCCATCACCCGGCTGGTGACCAGATCGATGGCATTGGCCTTGGGCCGGTCGAGAATGACCTCCAAAATCCCGCCTTCGCTGCGGGTGCGTATGGCATTCATTGCTCCCTCCGTCGTATCAGAGCATCCGCGGCAACGGCGCCTTGGCCCGTTTCGCGCAGAATCAGGGGGTTGATCTCGATTTCCGCGATCTGCGGATCAGCGACAAAGAGCGCGGCAAGGGTCATGGCCGCGGCCACGGCCGCCTCCAAATCCGCCATAGGCCGCCCGCGATATCCGGTCAGCAGCGGGGCGAGGCGCAACCCCATGAGCGCGCGGTGGATCTCCGTTGGCGTTGCCGGCAGGATCAGCGTGGCCGTGTCGGCCAGAAGCTCGGCGGTGACCCCGCCAAGTCCCAGGGTCAGCGTGGCGCCATAGTTCGGGTCGCGTTGCAGCCCGATCAGAATTTCGGCAACCCCGCCTGAAACCATCCGCTCGACCAGATAACCCTGCGCGCCCGGAATGGGCGTGTCGATCTCGGCCGCGCTCAGGTTCAGCCGCACCGCGCCAGCCTCGGATTTATGCGCAAAGCCAAGCCCTTTGAGCGCAACCGGCCCGCCCAACGCATCGGCTTTGGCCCGGGCTTCTGCGATGGTCGCGGCGCGACCACCGTCGGGCACCGAAAGGCCGGCCGCGGCAAGGCAGCTTTTGGCCTCGGCCTCATCGAGCAGCCGGCTTTCTGCGCGGGCGGGGTTGGGCAATGGACGCCAGCCTGCCCGCATCTTTTCTGCCCGTATCTTTTCCGCCCGTATCACTCCGGCCCGCGTTTTTCCGACCCTCGCCTCTTCTTCCGGCGTGTCCGACGCCCGGGCCAGCGCTGCGATGGCAGCCAAAGCAGGCCCGAGACCGTTGAGCGGTGCGATGCCCGCCGCCATCAGCCGATCGGCCATCGCTTCGGGCAGGCATTCGGGCAGTGTGGCAAGCAAAGCCATGCGCGCCCCGCTTTGGCGCTGCGCGGCCTCAAGCGCCGCCACCGCCACCTCCCAGGCGGACCCATCGCAGCGCGACGGGTGCGGCAGGTCGCACACCAGCACCGTGAGATCGAACTCGGGCCCGGTCATCAGGCCGAACACCTGCGCCATGGCCGGGCAATCGCCCCAAATGCCGGTGTGATAGTCCAGCGGGTTGGCGATGGTCACAAGCGGGCCAAGCGTGGCGGCCAGTGCCTGGGCCACTGTTGCGCTGGGTCGTGGCATGGTGAGCCGAGCCTCGCTGAGGCGATCTGCCATCAGCCCTGCCTCGCCGC
>JBCDDO010000110.1:0-7996 GCA_039180245.1 Pseudomonadota bacterium
CAGCCGACCGCGGATGCCGCGCTGGCCGGGCAAATCGTCCAGAGTGACCGCGCCGAGGAGAAACAGGCTCCCGCGTGTGAAGGCCTGGCGGTACTCACCCTCCAGCACCAGCCCCTCATCGGTTGTCAGGAACGGGGTGATCGTGGCATCGGAATGATCGTCAATGGCCCAGTAAAACGGTGTGCGAAGGCCATAGCCGAAGGTGTCCGAGGTCTGCACCGAGGGCATGAGGAACCCGGTGCCGCGCTCAAGCGTGGGATCGGGATGCCTGAAATAGGGCAGGTAGATCAGCGGCACGCCCATCACGTCGAAGGTTGCATCCTCGTAATGGATGAGCTGAGCCTCCTGATCATGCAGCACCCGCGAGGCCCGAATGCGCCAAAGTGGGACCGGGGCTGCGGGGCAAACGGTGCAGTTGGAAAACACCGCCCGATCGAGCAGGTTGTAGCGCCCCGCGATCCGCCGGCCCTCCACCGCCGCAATCCGGAACCGGCGCTGCAGCACCGCTTGGGCTGAGCGCAGCAGCCCGTTGCGCAGCTCGGGGTCGAGCTCGGCATAGGTTGCGTGCAAAATCGATCCGTCGGGGTTGCGCAGGGTGATCGGCCCTTCGGCCAGGATGGTGCGGCTGGGGTCGTCATAGGTGATGCGCGCCGCGGTCAGGGTCCGCCCGTCATAAAAGACCTGCACATTGCCTTCGGCCACCAGCCGTTCGGCCTCGGTGTCATAGCGCACATTGTCGGCGATCAGCGTGACGGGCAGGTCCCGCGATGGCAGATCAAGGCTCTGTCCAAGCACAGGGCGGCCGGCCAAGCCCGCGAGCATCATGAGCGCTGCAAGACAGAGCCCGCGCACCTCCCCCTCCCCTCATGCGGCGGGCCGCGATCGCCTTACCCATCCTCAAGCTGAAGGATCAGCCCGATGGCCAGCAGCGCGGCTGCGCTTGGCGGCACCCAGGCCGCAATCAGCGTCGGAATCGCTCCCGATGCGCCCAAAGCTTGGGTGATATCGGACACAAAGAACAAGCCAAATCCGGTCAGGGTGGCGCCCAGCATCATCCAGCCCAGCCCGCCAAACCGGACATGGCGCATCGAAAAGGCCGCGCCCAGCAGCACCATCGCGGCAAAAAGCAGCGGCTTGGCGAGCTCCTTTTGGTAATGCATCTCATGGCGGAGCGCCGAAAAGCCCGAGGCGCGCAGCGTGGCGATGAAATCCGGCAGGTCCCAAAACCCGATGGCATCGGGCGAGGCGAAGCTGTCGAGGATCCGGTCGCGTGTCAGATCGGTGGCAATCTCGAAGGTTTCATGCCGGCTGCGCCGCGGCGGGCTTGCGGTGGTGTCGGGGTCAAACTCCCACCGGCGTGCAGCGGCCAGATGCCATGCGCCGTCGCGCAGCTCGGCGGTCTGCGCCTCGATGCGGCCTGTCAGCGCGTTCTGGCGCGAGAAGTCAAAGAAGGTGACGTCATAGAGCCGGTCGCCTGTCGGGTCGGCCCGCAGCGCCCGGATCACGGTCTGGCCGTCGCCGCTCGACTGGCGCAGCCACAGCCCTTCGCGCGAGATCGACAAAAGGCTCTCCTGCCCGCGCAGGTACCGTGCCTCCAGCGTCTCGAAGCGCTGCAGCATCGCCGCCGAGATCGGGTTGATGACCGTCACGGCCAAAAGGCCCAGAACAACCGCGCAGGACACGGCCGGCGCCAGCACCCGCCAAGCCGAGAGCCCCGCGGCCCGTGTGACCACCAGCTCGGAGGACCGCGCCAGGCGGGCAAAGCAGGCCATCGCCGCCAGCATGAAGACAAAGGGAAAGGTCACGCTGGCCACGGGCAGGCTGTGCAGCACCACCAGATTGAGGACCTGGGCGATGCCGGCGGAGCTGTCGGAGGCGCGGCGAAGCTGTTCGACAAGATCGATCAGAAACACCAGCGCGAGCACAATTGCCAGGGCGCCGCCCAGCATGCTCAGAAAATGCCGGATCAGATAGGCAAAGAGCGTCGCGCTCATGATGCCCCCGGTGCCGGTGTTGCCGAAACCTCAGGCGTGGTTGGTTTGGCGCGGTAAAAGATGATCGCCGCGAGCGCGATCATCGCCCCGAGCGGTGGCAGATACATGCTGGGCCAGAGCACCGCCATGTCGGTGGTCACCGCCTTTGCAGCCACACCCGACACCCGCAAAGCCAGCGCCGCGCCGATCGCCACCCAGATGATCAGCGCGCCGCCGCGGCGGCCGAAACCGCCAAAGATCATGAACCCAAACGCCACCAGCGGCAATGCAAGCCCGTAGAGTGGGGCGCTGATCTGCTCATGCCCTTCAGCGACGTAGTCGCCGAGGTGGAAATAGGGCTGGGCGCGCAGCTCGGCCGGCGGGTCGACGAGCGTGCCGGCGTAATACTCGGACGGCTTGCGTCGGCGGTTGGGATCCGAGCTCATCAACGGCGTCAGATCATAGGTGAAGCTGTCAAAGCGCAGCGTCGACAGGGCCTCGGCCGCCCGGTCGAAATGCTGTGCGGCACCGTCAAACATCACCACCCGGGTCGAGCTTGCGTCGCGCAAGAGCGCCGCGCGGTTGGCTGAATAGGTCACCGGCGCGGCCGGGTCGCGCCGATCATGGATGAAGATGCCGGCCATCTCACCCCGGCTGGAGGCTTCGGCGACATAGACTGTGAGCCCGCTGGCCGGGTGAATGAACTGGCCCGCGCGGATCAGCGCCGAGGCGATGTCGCCCGTCACATCCGCCATCCGGTCGCGCAGCTGCCCCGCGGCGGTCGGCATCAGGTAAAGCGTGATAACACCTATTGCGACCAGGTTGAGCAGGCCAAAGGCCAGCACCGGCCGGGCCAGCCGCGCCGGGCTGGAGCCTGCGCTCATCATCACCACAAGCTCGCTGTCGCCGCGCAGCCGGTTGAGCGTAAAGAGTGTTGCGGCAAAGGCCGATACCGGCAGGACAATCGACATCACCATCGGCAAAAGCAGTGCCGTGAACTCCGCAAAGATTGCCGCCGATTGCCCGTTATTGACCACCAAATCGATGATCCGCAGCGATTGGCTCAGCCAGATCACGCCCGTGAAGATCAGCGCAAAAAACCCGTAAGGCCCAAGGAGCTGCACGAAGATATAGCGGTCCAGTCGGGTCATCGGTTGTTTTCCCCGGCGTCAGGCGGCCTCTCTCCGGCCTAGGGGCTCCGTCTCGGCGGGTCAAGCATCGGCGGGTCAAGCATCGGCGAGCTGGTGCGCAGCTGGGGTCTCGCCACGTGGCACCCCGGTGCCTTGGCCGATGACCGAATGGCGCCGCTTTGCGCGGGCCCCGGCCTTTATGCATTTGGTTGTGCGCAGGTCGTCGGCGGCGCGGTCAGTTCGCCATCTGGTCAAACCAGCGCAAACCGTCTAACCCGGGCGCAGCGCGTCAAACCGCAAGGAGACTTCAATGACCCGGCCGCTCGATATTGTGTTTGCGCAAGCTGATCCGCAGACGTTTGCTGCGCTGGAAGGGCAGATTGCCGTGGTTGCCGACCCAGAGGGCGGGCTGGATCAGCTGGCACGGCGGATCGACCGGTTGAGCCGTGGCGCGGTGCGGCGGGCGGTCGCAAGCGAGGCTTGGGGCAAGCTTGAGGACGGGCAGGGCATCCTGCTGGCCATGCCGCACGGGCTGAAGGTCGATGCGCTGATGATCATCAAGCTGGGCCGGCGCCGTGATCCGATGGCGGCACGGCGCGCGGGCGCCTGGGTTGCCCAGACCATGAAGAAAAAGCCGATCACGCTGATCCTGCCCGCACGGCCGGCTGCCGATATTGCGTTTGGTCTGGCGCTGCGGGCCTACAGCTTCGATGCCTACCGCACTGGCGATGACACGCCCGCCGCACCGAGCGTTCGGGTTCTGCTGACCCGGCCTGAAGAGGCCGCAGCAGCCGCACGCGATCAGGCCGCCTTGGTCGAAGGCGTGTTTTTCACCCGCGATCTGGTCAATGAGCCGGCAAATGTGCTGACCACGACCGATTTTGCCGCGCGGCTTGCCGCGATGCAGGAGCTGGGGCTGGAGGTCGAAATCCTCGAAGAGCCGGATCTGGAGAAGCTCGGCGCCAAGATGCTGCTCGCGGTGGGCCATGGCTCGGAGAGCCCCAGCCGGGTGGTGGTGATGCGCTGGCAGGGCGGCGGCGATGAGGCGCCGCTGGCGCTGATTGGCAAGGGCGTGGTCTTTGACACCGGCGGCATATCGCTCAAACCAGCCGGCGGCATGGAAGAGATGACCATGGACATGGCCGGCGCCGGGGTGGTGGCCGGCGTGATGCGCGCGCTGGCGCTGCGCCGGGCCAAGGCGAATGTCGTCGGGCTGGTCGGACTGGTTGAAAACATGCCCGACGGGCGGGCCCAGCGCCCCGGCGACATCGTGACCTCAATGAAGGGCGACACGGTTGAGGTGATCAACACCGATGCCGAGGGCCGCCTGGTTCTGGGCGATGTGCTTTGGTACGCGCAGGAGCGCTTCAAGCCCGCCGCGATGATCGATCTGGCCACACTGACCGGTGCGATGATCGTGGCGCTTGGCCATCATCGGGCCGGCTATTTCTCCAATGATGACGGCCTTGCCGAGGCGCTGCAGAAGGCCGCCGATGCCGAGGGCGAAGGGGCCTGGCGGCTGCCTTTGGGCAAGGCCTATGACAAGCAGATCAAATCGCGCCTGGCCGATATGAAAAATGTCGGTGGGCGCTCGGCCGGCGCGGTGACGGCCGCGCAATTCCTGCAGCGCTTTGTGCAGGATGGCACGCCCTGGATCCATATCGATATTGCAGGGGTCGCGATGCCGCCCGAGCCGGGCAGTTTCGCCCCAAAAGGGCCCAGCGGCTGGGGGGTGCTTGCGCTCGACCGTCTGGTGCGCGACCGTTACGAAAGCTAGGTGCGATGGCCGAGGTGCTGTTTTACCACCTCACCCGGTCAAGCCTGGAGGCCACCTTGCCAGGGCTCTTGGAACGCAGCCTTGCCAAGGGGTGGCCGGTGGTGGTCCGCATTGGCGGTCCCGATCGGCTGGCAGCGCTCGACAGATTGCTCTGGACCTATGATGAGGCAGGGTTTCTGCCCCATGGTGGCCCCGATGCGCCGCACAAGGACCGCCAGCCGATCTATCTGACCACGGGCGCCGAGATCCCCAATCGGGCCGAGGCGCTGTTTCTGGTCGATGGCGCGACCGCATCGGTGCAGGAGATGGCGTCGCTGACACGCACGGTGCTCTTGTTCGATGGCCGCGACACCGACGCCGTGGCCGCCGCGCGCACCGAATGGTCGGCAGTGACCGAGGCCGGGCTGACCGCGATCTACTGGGCGCAGACCGATCGCGGTTGGAGCGAAAAGGCCCGCTCCGGCGGCTGATCGCGCTATTCGGCGGCCGGCATCCGGCTGCGCACCGCCTCGCGGATGTTGAAGGTCGGCCGGCTGCCCAGATCGTCCCAATGGGCGTCCAGCCAGCGCGACGCAGCATTGTGGCCCAGCCCATGCAGATGCTCCAGAAATTCCCATTCCGCATTGAGTTTGGAGGAGGCGCCCAGCGGGTTCAGATGCGGATCATCGCGGATCATATGGATGCGGATCTTGCGGTACTTGCCCCGCTGCAGCACCCCGTCATTGATCATCCGGCGCACAAAATCGATCGCCCGGAATTCCGCCAAAAGCGGGGCGTTGAAGGTGATCTCGTTGAGCCGCTCCTGAATGTCATGGGCCGTGGTCGGCACGCCGGGGCGCGAGACCGGGTTGATCTGCACGATCATGATGTCCTTGGTCTCGCCCACCTCATAAAGCGGATAGAGCGCGGGATTGCCGGCATAGCCGCCATCCCAGTAATGCTGCCCGTCGATCTCCACGGCCTGATAGATATGCGGCAGGCAGGCCGAGGCCATGACCATGTCGGCGGTCAGGCTGCGGCGGTTGAAAAGCTTGATGCGCCCGGTCTCGACATTGGTGGCCGAAATGAAAAGCCGCATCTGATCGCAGGCGCGCACCAGCTCGAAATCGACATGCGCCTCGAGCACCTCCTTGAGCGGGTTGAGGTTCAAAGGGTTGAGTTGGTAGGGCGAAATCACCCGGCTGAGCCCATCGAAAAAGTGAAACCCGGGAGAGTTCTGCAGCGACCAACTGCCCAAAAACCGGTCGACCGGGTTGCGCTGGATCGGGCTGAGCCGGGCTGCATCGCTGATCGCGCGCCAAAACGAGGCCAGCGCCGCCCGCGCGCCCTCCGCCCCGCCCTTCATCAGCCCGCTGGCCGCCACGGCGGCGTTCATTGCGCCGGCCGACGTGCCCGAGATGGCCGCGAGGCGCACGCGCCCATCCTCCAAAAACCGGTCCATCACGCCCCAAGTGAAGGCGCCATGGGCACCACCCCCCTGCAGCGCAAGGCTGATCGGCTTTGCGACGGATTGCTGCATTTGCATTTCCTTTAGGTTTAAAATATCTTCCCTCAAGACCGTCATATCACACCCGTTCTCGGAGGGGACCATCATGAACGCGCCCATGCTCAAGCCCAAGGATCGGCCCGAGCTCGACCGGTTTGATTGGGAGGATCCGTTCCGCCTGTTCGATCAGCTGACCGATGAGGAGCGGATGCTGGCCGAGGGCGCGCGGGCCTATGCGGCCGACAAGCTCCTGCCGCGGGTCGAGCGCGCCTATCTCGACGAAACCGTCGAGCCCGAGATCTTTGCGGAGATGGGCGCCATGGGGCTTTTGGGCGTCACCGTGCCCGAGGCCTATGGCGGTCTGGGTGCGGGCTATGTCTCCTACGGCCTTGTTGCGCGCGAGATCGAGCGCATCGATTCCGGCTATCGTTCGATGATGTCGGTGCAGTCGAGCCTGGTGATGTATCCGATCTATGCTTACGGCTCGGAAGCGCAACGCCAGCGCTATCTGCCCAAGCTTGCGTCAGGCGACTGGATCGGCTGTTTCGGCCTTACTGAGCCCGAGGCCGGGTCGGACCCCGGCGGCATGAAGACCCGGGCCGAAAAGACCGAGGGCGGCTATCGGATCACCGGCGCGAAGATGTGGATCTCCAACAGCCCGATCGCCGATGTCTTCGTGATTTGGGCGAAATCCGATGCGCATGGCGGCAAGATCCGCGGCTTTGTGCTGGAAAAGGGCATGGCGGGGCTCTCGGCCCCCAAGATCGGCGGCAAGCTTTCCTTGCGCGCCTCGGTCACCGGCGAAATCGTCATGGATGGCGTCGAGGTCGGCGAAGAGGCCCTCCTGCCCAATGTCGAAGGGCTGAAGGGCCCATTCGGCTGTCTCAACCGCGCGCGCTATGGCATCTCTTGGGGCGCGATGGGTGCTGCCGAGGCCTGCTGGCATGCCGGGCGCAGCTATGGGCTTGATCGCAAGCAGTTCGGCAAGCCGCTGGCCGGCACGCAGCTTTTCCAAAAGAAGCTTGCCGATATGCAGACCGAGATCGCGCTTGGCCTGCAAGGCAGCTTGCGGGTCGGCCGGCTGATGGAGGAGGGGCGCGCCGCCCCGGAAATGATCTCCATCGTCAAGCGCAACAATTGCGGCAAGGCGCTCGACATCGCGCGCATGGCCCGCGACATGCATGGCGGCAACGGCATCATGGCCGAGTACCATGTCATGCGCCATGCCCAGAATCTGGAGACGGTCAACACCTATGAGGGCACGCATGACGTGCATGCGCTGATTTTGGGCCGCGCGCAGACAGGCATCCAGGCGTTCTTCTGATGCGCCTGCGCTGGGATCACTTGGGTGATTTCGGCGGCGGCCTTCTGTGCGCGACGCTCTTTCTCAGCGTCATCCTTGTGCCGGTCTTTGGGCCCGAGCGAACCGCGCTGGTGGTTTTGCTCGGCCCGCTCTCCTATGCGCTCACCTCGTCGAACCCGCTGTCGGTGGGGCATGTGCTTTTTGCGCTGGTCGTTGTCGGCGGGCCCATCCAACTTGCCCGATACGCGCTGCGGCGCGACAGCGGCCGGCTCATGTTTGCTGCCGGCGCATGCTGGGCGCTGAGCGGCCCGATGATCACGGGAATGG
>JBCDDO010000111.1:0-7977 GCA_039180245.1 Pseudomonadota bacterium
AAATCGACCTCGGCCATGGTCGGCTCCCATTTGCCCGCCTCGATATCGGCGGCGATCTGGTCATGCTCCTCGCGCCCGATCGGGTCCCATTTCACGACATCGCCGGGTTTAAAGAGCACCATGAAGTCGCGCAGATAGCTCACACTCTGGGTCGGGTCATAGATCGGCATCGGGGTGATGCCGAACATCTGATAGCCGCCGGCCCCGCGCACCGAATAGATGCAGGAGAAACACCCGCCATAGCCGACGGTCAGCTTGGGCGTGTCGGTGCGCGGGCGCAGATATTTCGGCACCTGCAGCTGCCGCGCGCGGTCGACAAGCTGATAGAGAAACGGCAGGCCCGACACAAAGCCGACCATCGACACGAACCAGGGGTTCGAATGATGCGCGGTGATGAAGGCCTCGGCGCTGTCAAACCCGTTGATCCGCGCGGCATAGTCGAGATCGGTGCCCTCGGGGTCCTGATGCCGCTCGCGAAACCGCATCAGGGTCTCATGCGTCCAGGGATCTTGGTAATAGACCGGGATCTTGATGATCCGGGTGGTCATCCGCTTGGGCGCGCCCTCGGCGGCAGTTTCCAGCGCCTTCAATTCGGACAGCATGTCATTGGGATGAATGACATCCGGGTCGAACTTGATCTGGAAAGAGGCATTTGCCGGGCAGATCTCGGTCACCCCGTCGATGGCCTTGTCCCGCACGGCATTTGTGATTGAAAGCGCTTTGAAGAAGGCGTCGAGCGACATCTCCTCGTCGACCTCGACGAAGATATGCTCATCGCCCCCGAAAGAGTAGCGGGTTTTCATCTCACCTCCCTGGCGTGATGGGGTTGGTTTCGAGCCAGCTTTCCAGCCAGCGCGTGTGGGCTCGGCCGGCGACCACCTCCGGATCTTCGGCCAGGGCTGAATAGAGGGGCAGGGTGGTCGTGACCCCATCGATCTTGATCGCCGCAAGGGCCGCGCGCAGCTTGGTCAACGCGTCGGCTCGGTCGTCGCCGCGCACGATCAGCTTGCCCAGAAGCGAATCGTAAAATGGCGGGATCGCGTAGCCCTCATAAAGCATATGGTCGAACCGGACGTCCTGCGGGATGCTCAGACCGGTTACCGCGCCTGGAAAGGGCATGAAATTGTTGGACGGATCCTCGGCATTCACCCGCACCTCGATGGCATGGCCGCAGCGCACGATCTCGTCTTGGGTTTTTGAAAGCGACGCGCCGAAGGCCACCTGGATCATCTCGGCGATGAGATCGGCGCCGGTGACTTCCTCGCTCACCGGATGTTCGACCTGGATGCGGGTGTTCATCTCCATAAAGAAGAACTGCCCCGTGGCCGGCTCGTAGAGATATTCCAGCGTGCCGGCACCGCGATAGCCAACCGTTTCGGCCATCCGCACGGCAGAGGCGCAGAGCGCCTGGCGGGTCGTCTCGTCAAGACAGGCAGCCGGCGCCTCCTCCCAGACCTTCTGACGGCGACGCTGCAGCGAGCATTCGCGCTCGAAATAATGCACCGCCCGGGTGCCGTCGCCCATGATCTGAACCTCGACATGGCGGGCATCGCGGATCATCCGCTCCAGATAAAGCCCGTCATCGCCAAACGCGGCACGCGCTTCCATCTGGGCTTGGGGGATCAGGGGTCCCAGCTCGTCGGCCGTCTCAGCAACGCGGATGCCGCGGCCACCACCGCCAGAGGCGGCTTTGATCATGACGGGGTATCCGATGCTGTTGGCCAGCGCCACCGCGGCGGCCACGTCGCCAATGCGGCCGTCGCTGCCTGGGGCGGTCGGCACGCCAGCAGCCTGGGCCGCGGCCCGGGCCGCGGCCTTGTCGCCCATCCGGCGAATGGTCTCGGGTTTGGGGCCAACAAACACCAGCCCCGCCGCCTCAACGGCCTGGGCAAAATCTGCATTTTCGGAGAGAAACCCGTAGCCGGGATGCACCGCGCGGGCGCCGCTTTCCTTGGCCGCGGCGACCACGGCCTCGATATTGAGGTAGGATTTGGATGCTTGCGGCGGGCCGATCTCGACCGCGCGATCGGCCTCCTTGACCGCAAGCATCTCGGCATCGGCGGCGGAATGGGCCTGGATCACCTCCATGCCCAATCCCCGAGCCGCCCGGCCGATCCGCACCGCGATTTCACCGCGATTGGCGACGAAAAGGCCGATATCTTTGAGATCCATACCGTTCATTCAGTCCATTTCGGCCAGGATCGTACCGGCCATGACAGGCTCTTCATTTTCGACCTTAAAGCTGATGTTCTCTCCCGACATCTCGGCCTTGACCTCATGGAAGGTCTTCATCACTTCGATCAACCCGATAATGGTGCCTTCGGGTACGGACACACCGTCTTCGATATAGGGCGGCTGGTCTGGGGCGGGTCGTCGGTAGAAGGTGCCTGGCAGGGGCGAGCGCAATTCCTTTGCCATGTTTCTTGGACCTCTTTGGGATAGGTCAACCGGCGGGTTGAGGATGGTGAATGCGCCTGACGGCGGATCTGGGTCAGCACTCCCAGATCAGCCATCATCGGAGAGGGCAGGCGGCGCAATGGTGATGCCCTCGGCAATCAGGGCGGCACGAACCGATGTGCCGATTTGCAATGCCCCTGGTGTGTCGGAATGAAAACAAATCGATTCGAAGGTGATCGGGATGTCCCCGCCTTCGACCGTCTGCACCGTCCCCTCGGTGCAGGCACGCACACATTTCTTTGCGACCTCGTCGGGATCGAGCGTGCGCATCTTGCGGGCAAACACGATCGAGCCTGACGCGTCATAATCGCGATCTGCATAGAACTCGCGGATCACCGGCTGGCCAAGCTCTTGCGCGATGCCGTTGGTCACCGAGATGTCCATGCAAAAGACAAAAAGCTCCGGCCCGGTCTGCTGCATTGTCTCGATCAACTGCCGCGACAGATCCGGATCCTTGGCCGCGGTCATGTAAAGCGCGCCATGCGGCTTGACATGCTGCAGCGCGACGCCATGCCGGCGGCCGAATTCACGAAGCGCGCCGATCTGATAGAGCATGTCATTGACCAGCTCATCCGTGCTGGCCTGGATCACCCGGCGCCCGAAGCCCTGCAGATCGCGATAGGCCGGATGCGCCCCAAGACCCACGCCATGCTCGGCCGCAAGCTGGGCCACCCGGTCCATCGAATTGGGATCTCCGGCGTGAAAGCCGGTCGCCACATTGGCCGAAGAGATAATCGGCATCAGCGCCTCGTCGGACGCATCGCCATAGGACCAGTGGCCGAACCCTTCCCCCATGTCGCAGTTCAGATCGACCACGCTCTTGGCCATTTAGTCCCTCCATTCCGGTTCGGCGCAGCTTGCGACGGGAATTCGCGGCGCGAAAGCCCTTTCTTGGCAGGAAATCGTGCAGCACCCGGCCGCAGGCGTCGCTGCGTCGCTTTGTCAGTGGCGGTCCATCTCGAGCGACAGCTTTGACAGCGGTTCAGCCCCGTTCGGAGTGACCAGCGAGGTGCGGCCCAGGGTCATCGCCGTGCCGCTGTCGCTGTCCATCAGGATCATGTGCAGAAAGAAGACCTGATCGGGTGCGAGCACCACCTCGCCATTCTCGTAAAACATCTGATCGTCCATCCAGCAGGGGCTGAACCGGGCGCCGAGGCTGTAGCCGCAGGCATTGAGCCGGTGCGCCGCCAGACCATGCGCATCCAGCGTCTTCGCGTGCGCGGCAAACACATCGCCGGTGGTGTTGCCCGGTGCAAGCGCCGCCTCGCAGGCCAGCAGCGCTTCCTTGGCTGCGGCATGCATGCGCTCGTGCGCGGGCTGAGGCGGGCCGATGACGACCGTGCGCATCAGGGCCGCATGGTAATGCGCGCTGGCACCGGCCCATTCCAGGGTCAACTGATCCTGGTCCGCCAGCACCCGCCGCCCGGCCTGATAGCGGCACAAAAGGGCATGATCGCCCGACCCGATGACAAACTCATTGCCGGCATAATCGCCGCCCATACGAAAGATCTCGCCCTGCATGGCGGCCAGGATCTCGCCCTCATTGCCGCCCGGGCGGATCAGCGCTCGCGCCGCGTCGAACGCCGCATCGGCCATTTCGGCGGCGCGCCGCACATGGGCGATCTCCTCGGCGCTTTTGGTCAGCCGCAGGCCGGGCACGAGGTCCGAGGCCTCGACCAGCTCGGCCCCGCGCACCCCCTGTTCGAGCGCGATCCAGCTGCGCGCGGTCAGCCCGGCCGTCGCCGTCTCGATGCCCAGCCGGCCACGCTCCAGCCCCAGCTCGACCAGCAGTGCACGCAGATCCTGCGCGGGTTTGGCGCCGGCGGCATCTTTCCAAACCCGGATGTCGCCAATGGTCGAGGTGAGCTGGGCCTGGCGCAAATCGGCGGAACGGGTCAGCAGCACCGGCCCGTCCTTGCGCATGACCAAACATTGGAAGAAGCAAAAGCCGAACGTGTCATAGCCTGTCAGCCAGAACTGGCTTTCGGGCGCGAAGAGCAGCAATGCGTCCAATCCGCGCCGGTCCATTTCGGCCCAGAGCGCGGTTGACCGCCGGTTGAACTCATCCTGGCTGAAATGCAGCATGGCTTACCTCCTGATCTGACGTAGCCGCGCGAAGGCAGCAGCGCAAGTTCAGCCAGGCAAACGGATCGCCGAGATCATCCGCCCATAATCGCCGATCCTGTCATGGGTTGCCCGACGATAGGAGTAAAACCGCGCCGGTTCGGCATAGGTACATTGGCCGGTCCAGCCCGTGCCAGCCGTGACTTCTACGCCGGCGGCCTGCAGGCGCGCGACGCAAAAGCCCGGCAGGTCGAAGTGCAAACGATCGCCGAGCCCGGCGGTAAAGAAGCGCGCATGCCCCGGGTCTTTGGCCCGGAATGCGTCGAAAAACTCCGGCCCCACTTCATAGGCTTTCTGGCTGATGCAGGGGCCGACCGTCGCGTGGATGGTGCCAGCGCCCAGTGCGCGCATCGCCTCGGCGGTGGCCTCCAACACGCCGGCCAATGCGCCGCGCCAGCCCGCATGCGCCGCACCGACCACGCCCGTGCCGGCGAAGAGCACCGGTGCGCAATCGGCGGCCAGTGCACCCAGTGCGAGGCCCGGCCTGTCGGTGACCATCGCGTCGGCTTTCGGGCGCGGGCCATCAAAGGGCGCGCGCACCGTGACCACATCGGCCGAATGCACCTGGTGGAGCGTCAAGAGAGAGGCGGGCGACACGCCGAGATGTGCGGCAACCCGGGCCCGGTTCGCTGCCACCGCTTCGGACGCGTCCTTGGACCCGAGCCCGCAATTGAGGCCGGCATAGATCCCCGTCGACACCCCGCCTTGGCGGGTGAAGAACCCGTGCGGCGCCGGGGCGAGGCTGGCAGAAGTGAGCGGCGTCATCTGGCCCCGGTGCGGATGGGCGGAAATCCGGCAATGGGCGGCGCCTTTGGCGCCGTGAGCGCGAGGATCTTGAAAAGCGATCCCATGCCGGTCGGCCCCCCTTCGGTCAACCGGGCGGTTTGGCCGGCGATTTCCTCGGCCCGCGCAGGGGCGGCTTGGGTCAGGGCTGCGGCCCGCGCCTCCAATCCCAAGGCGGTCAACCATGCGCCCATTTCGGCAAACCCGGCAACCTCGGCGCCGGCCTCAACCGCCGCGGCGGCCAGCGCGCCGAACTGCACATGGGCGGTCAGATCGGCTGTCCCGGGCGCGGCCAGCGGGTCGGCCGGCGCATGGCGCGACAGGGCTTGCAGTGTGTCGCCGGTCCCCTCCCACGTGCCATAATCGATCGCCAGCACCGTGCCGCCACGCCTCGACAAACGCTCGCCAAGCGCCTGGGCCATCGCCTCGCCAAGCGGGCTGTGCTCCAGCACGCTGCCCTCTGGCGCATCGATCTCCAAGGGCTGCGGCGGCGAGAGCCCCCATGCCAAGGCGGTGCCGTCAAGGCCCAAAAGCCTCTCCCGCCAGCCCGCCTCGGTGCGCAGATGCTGGCGGATCGGCAAGGCGTCGAAAAACTCGTTGGCGATCAGAAAAAGCGGCAGATCCGGCAGATCGTCGAGCGCGTGGTGCCAGACCGGCTGGGCCTTGGCCAGCGCCCGCGCCTGGGCTGCGCGCAAGACCGGGCTGAGCTCGACCAGATGCAGACGGGCCGCGTCCTGAAAGCCCGGAACGGAGGCCGTGGCCCGCCAGAGATCGGCCATCAAACTGCCGCGCCCGGGGCCAAGCTCGGCCAGGCAGAACGGGTTCGGCCGGCCCTGATCGACCCAGCTTTGCGCCAGGGCCAGTCCGACGAGTTCGCCAAACATCTGGCTGATCTCGGGCGCCGTGGTGAAATCCCCGGCCGCACCCAGCGGGTCGCGCTTGACATAATAACCGTGCACGGGGTGGCTCAGACACAGCGCCATGAACTCCGCCACAGGCATCGGGCCGCTCTGTGCGATGCGCTGGGCAAGCAATTCGGCCAGGCTCATGCCGGCTGCCTGCGCCGGGCGGCGAGGAAAAAGCCGATGCCGATCGCGATCATCGGCAGCGACAGGATCTGGCCCATGGTCAGACCCCAGGCCTCGGCGCCCGTGCCCAGGCGCAGCACCTGCCCCCAGGGGTTTTCGGCGCTCACGAATTGCGGGTCGCCCTGACGGAAATTCTCCACAAGGCTGCGGGCCAGACCATAGCCGACAAAAAACAGCCCCGTCAGCCGGCCCGGATGCAAGAGCCAGCCGCCGCGCAGCGCCAGCGCCCAGATCAGCACGAGCAGCAAAAGCCCCTCGGTCGCGGCCTCGTAAAGCTGGCTTGGATGCCGGGCGCAGACCGTGTCGAGCCAGCCAGGCGGGCAGGTCTGCGCGCGCTCGCCGGGAAACACCATGCCCCAGCCTTGCATGGTCGGCCGACCCCAGAGCTCGCCATTGATGAAATTCGCAAGCCGGCCCAAAAGCAGCCCAAAGGGCGATGCGCAGGCAACGGCATCGGCGACCTGCATGAGCGGCAGCCCCTTGCGCCAGCAATAGATGATCACTCCAAACACGACACCCAAAAACCCGCCGTGAAAGGACATCCCGCCATCCCAGACCCGCAGGATGCCGGCGGGATCGGCGAGGTATTGCAGGGGGTTGTAGAAAAGCACATAGCCCAGCCGGCCGCCCAGAACGACGCCAAGGATCATCCAAGTCAGCAGGTCTTCGGGCTGGTCGGGCGTCATTGGGGGGCGGTTGGCCGGCCAGAGCGTGTGGCGGCGCATCATCCAGACCATGCCGCGCCAGCCGGCGACAAGGCCCAAGATATAGGCCATCGCATACCAACGCAGCGAGAGCGTGGTCCCAAACAGCTCGACCGAGACGATCACCGGGTCGATCTGCGGAAACGGAAGATAGCCGTCCATTCGCGGGTCCTGATTGATGCGGGCAGCGGCGGGTTCGACCTGCCCGCGCCGGCCCGCCCTGTCAAGCCTGCAGGGCGGCTTTGCCGAGCCTGTGCGGATGGGTCGCTTGGCAGAGCCGCCAGCATTGACCATATGTTAAGTGACGCATCGAGACCGAAAGAGGGTGCCAATGCAGACCCGCAACAAGATCTTCGACGACCTTTCTCAACTCATGACCAATGCCGTGGGCGTGGCGCAAGGCGCGCGCGAGGAAGCCGAAACGGCCATGAAGGGCTGGGTCGACAAGTTTCTGGCCGAGCGCAATCTTGTCACCCGCGACGAGTTCGACGCCGTGCGTGCCATGGCCCAAAAGGCGCGCGAGGAAAACGAGGCGCTGAAGGCGCGGATCGCTGCGTTGGAGGGCGACGCCAAAAGCTGACCGACAGCGGCGACACGCCCGATCGCGCCAACTCCAGCGCGGCCCGACACCTTGCCAGTGCCTATGGTGGGCGAGACAGTGCCGACGCAACGGCGACCCGCGGCAATGGCGCAATCGGCATAGGCCGGGACCGACCCGAACCCGGCGGAGTGCGGCTTTGCCTTTCTCCGCCCGCCCGGGCTAGTTGTGCCGGAACAGATGTGGGGGAGGGCACGACATGGAACTTCCGGTCAATCGGTTC
>JBCDDO010000112.1:0-7969 GCA_039180245.1 Pseudomonadota bacterium
ATCGGCCGACACAATCCGGTCGAGCAGCGCGAAAAAGTTGAAATGATGGTGGTGCGCCGGAAACCCGAACAGTGCCGCCTCAGGATAGATGCGCTCGTAAAACCCCATGAGCGGTCAGAGCGCCTCGGCGCCCGAAATGATCTCGATCAGCTCATTGGTGATCGCCGCCTGACGCGAGCGGTTGTACTGAATGGTGAGCTTGTTGATCATCTCGCCGGCATTGCGGGTGGCGTTGTCCATTGCGGCCATCCGCGCGCCCTGCTCGGAGGCGCCGTTCTCGAGCAGCGCGCGGAAGATCTGGGTGGCAATCGAGCGCGGGAGCAGATCGGCAAGGATCTCCTCTTCCTCCGGCTCGTATTCATAATTGGGCCCGGCCTTGTCGGCCTCCTCATCCGCGGCGAACTCGGCCGGGATCAGCTGCTGTGCCGTCGGCACCTGGGTCAGCACCGACTGGAACTCGTTGTAAAAGATCGTCGCGACATCGAACTCATCGGCATCGAAACGGCTTAGCACATCCTGCGCAATGGATGCGGCATTCGCATAGCCCATCACCCGGACCTCGGAGAGATCCAAATGGCCGATGAAATGCGCACCAAGGTCGCGGCGCAGTTGCTCGCGCCCCTTCTTTCCCACGGTCAGGATCTTCACGGTCTTGCCCTTGGCGAGCAGATCAGTCGCATGGGCCCGGGCCAGCCGCGCGATCGACGAGTTGAACCCGCCGCACAGGCCGCGTTCGGCCGTCGCCACGATCAAAAGATGCACCTGATCCGCACCGGTGCCCTGCAACAGGCGCGGCGCGGTCGGGCTGTCCTTTGCCGCCCGGGCAAGATTGGCCAGCACCGCCTCCATACGCTCAGCATAGGGGCGGGCGGCCTCGGCTGCCTCCTGCGCGCGGTTGAGTTTGGCCGCGGCGACCATCTTCATGGCCGAGGTGATTTTACGCGTGTTCTTCACGCTGTCGATGCGGATCTTAAGATCCTTCAAGCTCGGCATGGCGCGGCGCTCCCCCCGTCAGCCCAAATCAGCCGAAGGTCTTGGCAAAATCGCCGATCACGGTCTTGAGCTTGTCGGCAAGCTCACCATCGACCTTGCGGTCATTGGTGGTGATGTCGTCGAGAAGATCCGTATGGGCGCCGCGCAAGTTCTCCAGAAGCCCCTGCTCGAAAGCGCCGACCTGGGCCACCGGCAGATCATCAAGAAAGCCCTGCGTGCCGGCAAAGATCACGCAGACCTGCTCGGCATTGGTCAGCGGCGCATATTGCGGCTGCTTGAGCAGCTCGGTCAGGCGCGCGCCACGGTTCAGAAGCTTCTGCGTCGCGGCATCGAGATCCGAGCCGAACTGCGCAAACGCCTCCATCTCGCGGTATTGCGCGAGCTCCAACTTGATCGAACCGGCCACCGATTTCATCGCTTTGGTCTGGGCCGAGGAGCCCACCCGGCTGACCGACAGGCCGACATTCACCGCCGGCCGGATGCCCTGATAAAAGAGCCCGGTTTCCAGGAAGATCTGCCCATCGGTGATCGAGATGACATTGGTGGGGATAAAGGCCGACACGTCGCCGGCCTGGGTTTCGATCACCGGCAAAGCGGTGAGCGAGCCGGACTGGTAGTCCTTGCTCATCTTGGCCGCACGCTCCAGCAGGCGCGAATGGAGATAGAACACGTCGCCCGGGAAGGCCTCGCGGCCGGGCGGACGGCGCAGCAGCAGCGACATCTGGCGATAAGCGACGGCCTGCTTGGAGAGATCATCATAGATGATCAGCGCATGCATGCCATTGTCACGGAAATACTCGGCCATCGTGCAGGCCGCGTAGGGTGCCAGGAACTGCATCGGCGCGGGTTCCGACGCGGTGGCCGCCACGACGATCGAATATTCGATGGCCCCGGTTTCCTCGAGCTTCTTAACCAGCTGAGCGACGGTCGAACGCTTCTGCCCAACGGCGCAGTAAATGCAATAGAGCTTCTTGCTCTCATCGCCTCCCGCGGCGTCATTGTAGCTCTTCTGGTTGAGGATTGCGTCGAGCGCCACCGCGGTCTTGCCGGTCTGCCGGTCGCCGATGATCAACTCGCGCTGGCCGCGGCCGATGGGGATCAGCGCATCGATGGCCTTGAGGCCGGTGGCCATCGGCTCATGCACCGACTGGCGCGGGATGATGCCCGGCGCCTTCACATCAGCGCGCTGGCGGCTGTCAGCCTCGATCGGGCCCTTGCCGTCGATGGGATTGCCCAGACCATCGACCACCCGGCCCAAAAGACCCTTGCCGACCGGCACGTCCACAATCGCATTGGTGCGGCGGACCGTGTCGCCTTCCTTGATGTCGCGGTCGGATCCGAAGATCACGATGCCGACATTGTCGATCTCAAGGTTGAGCGCCATGCCGCGGATGCCGCCCGGAAACTCCACCATCTCACCGGCCTGGACATTGTCGAGCCCGTGCACACGGGCGATCCCGTCCCCGACCGACAAGACCCGGCCGATCTCTGCAACCTCGGCCTCCTGCCCGAAATTCTTGATCTGCTCCTTGAGGATCGCGGAGATTTCGGATGCCTGGATGGTCATCAGCCAGCCTCTTTCATGACGGATTGCAGTTTGGCGAGTTTCGAGCGGATCGAACTGTCGATCATGCGCGAGCCAATTCGGACAACAAGGCCGCCGATCAGCGCCTCGTCAACTGTGACATTGACCGACACATCTTTGCCCACGCTGGCGCGCAGGTTCGACGACAGATCGGCAAGCTGCGCCGGGCTCAGCGGCCGGGCGGCGGTGATGTCGGCGGTGACCTCGCCGCGGGCTTCGGCGGCCAGGGCGCGGACCGTCGCGATCACATCGCTCAGCACGAACAGCCGGCGCTTGCCGGCCATCAGCTTGAGCGTGTTGGTGACGATGCTGCCCAGCCCCATCGCGCCGGCAAGGGCGGTGACGGCGGCGTCCTGATCGTCGCGGCTGTAAACCGGCGAGGACATCATTTCGCGCAGATCGGCACTTTCGGAAAGCGCTGCATCCAACGCCTCCAGATCCGCCTCGACCGCTGCCAGCTCTCCGGCCTCTTGCGCCAGCTCAAACACAGCCGTGGCGTACCGGCCGGCAATTCCGGCGACGAAAGTGGAGGTGGCGGACAAGGGTCACCCTTCCAAGCTGCGGACCGGCCAGCTGGCCGGGTCCCCGTTCCCGATCGGTCTCTTTGTTGCTGCCACGCGGCCCAAATCAGGACCTGTGGCGCTGTTGGCCGGGTGCTAACATAGGGTCTGACCCCTTGCAAGCCGGACGCGTGCGCGTGCCGCGCTGCAGCAGCGAGACATTTCAAACGGTTGACCTAAGAAAGCCCGGGCTGCGACGCTTTGAACCCTTCAAATCCCGGGGCGGCCCGCGCGCCAGCCGGGGGAATCGCTCAGAGCCTGTCGCAACAGGTTCCGGCGCGCCTGGGTCAGAGGTTCGGCGTTTCAGCGCAGCAGCGCGCTGGCCCGCACCCGATCTCCTATCGAGGCTTACGAGCCCCGGGCCGATCGGCCAGCGCCCGCATTCGGCCCAGCGCGGGCTTTGGCGCCGGGCCAAGCCCCTGAAGGATCTCCAGCGGGCCACGGGCCGTCTGCCGCACACCATCGCGCGGGGTCAGATAGACCTGCTTGCTTGCCTCGACCAAAATCGCGCCGGCGATCCCGCTCAGCGCAACGCGCAGGCCCAGACCTTCCCACAGCCCTGCGCTGCGCAACCAGAACTGGCGTCGCGACGGCGGCCCGAACAACGCCGCGCCATGCCGCTCGGGGGTGAAATTGTGGCGCCGCAGCTGCGCTTCGATCTGGCTGAGGCTGTAGGGCCGGCCGAAACCGAACGGGGTGGCGTCGCGGCGCGCCCACAACCCGGTCCGGTTGGGCAGCACGAAAAGCGCCCGCCCGCCCGGATGCAGCACCCGCCAGATCTCGTCCAAAAGCGCGCCGGGCCGCTCGCAGGTCTCCAGCCCATGCGCCACCAAAAGCCGATCCGCGATGCCGGTGGGCAGCGGCCAGAGTGTTTCTTCGATCAGCATGGCGGTGTTGGGCGCGCCGGCAGGCCAGGGCATGACCCCCTGCTCGGCCGGCATCAGGCACATCACCCGCCTTGCGTCGGTCAGAAACGGGCGCAGCAAGGGCGCGGCAAAGCCAAAGCCCACCACTGTCATACCGGTGGTGTTCGGCCACAGCTTGCGCACATGCGATTGCAGCACCGCTTTGGTCTGTCGCCCAAGCCGGGTGCGATAGTAAAATGAGCGCAAATCGACGACGTCCAAGTGCATTGCAACCTCAAGCGCGGTCGTGGATAGTCCCACCAGCACCAGAGACTGGTGACATGCAAGCCAAACCTGCATTTTGCACTTAAGCGAAGCGCCGAGGATTTCCCATGCCGCTCGAGATTGTGACCATCCCTTGTCTGTCGGACAATTACGCGTTTTTGATCCGAGACAAGGGGCGAGGCACCGTCGCCCTGGTCGATGCGCCAGAAGCCGGCCCCATCGAGGCGGCGCTGAGGGCCCGCGGCTGGGGGTTGGACCTGATCCTGCTGACCCACCATCATGACGATCATATCGATGGGGTGCCGGCACTGCGCGCGGCGTTCTCGCCCAAGGTCATCGGCGGCAAGGCCGATGCGCACCGCCTGCCGCCGCTCGATGAGGCGGTGACGGAGGGCGACACGGTCGTCATTGGCGACAGCGAGGGGCTCGTGCTGGACGTCTCGGGCCACACGGTGGGCCATCTCGCCTTTCACTTTCCGGCGGCAAAGGTGGCCTTTACGGCGGACAGTCTGATGGCGCTGGGCTGCGGCCGGGTGTTTGAAGGAACCCATGCGCAGATGTGGGCAAGCCTGTCGAAATTCCTCTATCTGGATCCCGACACGCTGATCTGTTCGGGCCATGAATACACCGCCGCCAATGCCCGGTTTGCGGTTACGATCGAACCGCAGAATGACGCGCTGAAGACACGGGTTGCCGAAATCGACGCGGCCCGCGCCAAGGGTGAGCCCACTGTGCCGTCGACGCTTGGGCTTGAGCTTGCGACCAACCCGTTCCTGCGTGCGGGCCAGGCCGAGGTGAAGGCAGCGCTCGGACTGGAGGGCGCCGATGACGCCGCGGTCTTTGCCGAGATCCGGCGCCGCAAGGACAATTTCTAGGGGAGGCGCACCATGGCTCTTGCCGATTGGTTCCGCGACGCCCCGGCGCCGGCTGCCCCGCGCCCCAGTGGACCGGCACAGGTGGGCTGGTTTCTTTCCGAGCCAAAAACCGGCGTGATCTATGAGCCTCCGCAACGCTGGCGCTCGCCCGATGTGAACAAAACCCATGCCAAATCGGCCGCGCGCTGCCCGGCGGTGATCAATATGGAAAGCCGCTATTTCATCATCCGCTGTCCCTTTGATCTGCATCTGCGCTTTGCGCGGTCCAAGGAAGGCAAGCCGGGGGTGCGCAACATGCTGGGCGAGGCAAGCCCGGTGCGCGGCAACCGGCTCAACCAGCTCATCCATGTCACGGCCGAGTCTGAATGGCGCTACAAGGACCGGCCCACCATCCAAGTCAGCCTGCCTTATATGTTCATCGCCGATGAGCCGGTCTATGTGACCCAGCTTGCGGCCTTTCTCCATTACCGGGCCGACCCCCTGCCCGGCACGATCTTTGGCGGGCGGTTCCCCATCCATCTCTGGCCGCGGCCGCTGATGTGGGCCTTCGAATGGCACGATCCCAAGCGCGACATCATCCTCAAGCGCGGCGAGCCCTGGTTCTTCGTCTATTTCGAGACCGAACCGCAGGACCGGCCGGTACAGATGGTCGAGGCCGAGCGCACGCCGGAGATCACCGAATTCATGGATCATGTCTCGGGCGCGGTGAATTACGTCAACCAGACCTTCTCGCTCTTTAAGGCCGCCGGCGCCCATCGCCCCGAAAAACTGCTGGTGCCCCGCAAACGCAGCGGCTGACCCGGTATTCGAGAATCCCTGCATGTTGCGCTGCGGCGAAGCGGTCGCTAGCCTCGCGCACCCAACTTACGCAAGGTGCATCGGATGGCGCAGTTTCAAAAAATCCTGGTGGCCAATCGGGGCGAGATCGCCATCCGCGTCATGCGCGCGGCCAATGAGCTCGGCAAACGCACCGTCGCGGTCTATGCCGAAGAGGACAAGCTCGGCCTGCATCGGTTCAAGGCCGATGAGGCCTATAAGATCGGCGAGGGGCTGGGACCGGTCGCGGCTTATCTCTCCATCCCCGAGATCATTCGCGTGGCCCGCGCCGCCGAGGCGGATGCGGTGCATCCGGGCTATGGCCTCTTATCGGAAAACCCCGAATTTGCCGAGGCCGTGATCGCGGCCGGGCTTGCCTGGATCGGGCCCGACCCTGCCACGATGCGCGCGTTGGGCGACAAAGCCTCGGCCCGGCAGGTGGCGATTGCGGCCGGGGTGCCGGTGATCCCGGCAACCGAGCTTCTGCCCGAAGACCCCGCCCAGATCCGCGCCATGGCCGATGCGGTGGGCTATCCGCTGATGCTCAAGGCCGCGCATGGCGGCGGCGGGCGCGGCATGCGGCCCATCGACGGGCCTGAGGATCTGGTCGAGAAGGTCTCCGCCGGGCGCCGCGAGGCCCAGGCCGCCTTTGGCAATGGCGCGGGCTATCTGGAAAAGCTCATCGCGCGGGCGCGCCATGTCGAGGTGCAGATCCTGGGCGATGCGCATGGCGCCATCTATCATCTCTTCGAGCGCGACTGTTCGGTTCAGCGTCGCAACCAGAAGGTGGTGGAGCGCGCCCCTGCCCCCTATCTGACCGACGCGCAACGCGCCGAGATATGCGGGCTGGGGCTGAAGATCGCCCAACAGACCGGCTATCGGAATGCCGGCACGGTCGAATTCCTGATGGATATGGCCGACGGCGCTTTTTACTTCATCGAGGTCAATCCGCGCATTCAGGTCGAGCATACGGTGACCGAGGAGGTCACAGGCATCGACATCGCCCGCGCCCAGATCCTGATCGCCGAGGGCGCGACCCTCTCCGAAGCCACAGGCGCTGCGACGCAAGATGATGTGCGGCTCGACGGCAATGCCATCCAGTGCCGGGTGACAACAGAGGATCCGGCGAACAATTTCATCCCCGATTACGGCCGCATCACCGCCTATCGCGGCGCCACCGGCTTTGGCATCCGGCTCGATGGCGGCACGGCCTATTCCGGGGCGGTGATCACCCGCTATTATGACAGCCTGCTGGAAAAGGTGACCGCCTGGGCGCCCACGCCGGAAAACGCCATTGCGCGCATGGACCGCGCGCTGCGCGAGTTTCGCATTCGCGGGGTCGCCACCAATATCGTTTTTGTCGAGAACCTGTTGAAACATCCGATGTTTCTCGACAATACCTACCACACCAAATTCATCGATGAGACGCCGGAGCTGTTCATTTTCGAGGAGCGGCGGGACCGGGCAACGCGGATCCTGAATTTCCTCGCCGATGTCACCGTGAACGGCAATCCGGAGGTCGAGGGCCTGCCGCGCCCCCCGGCCGAGCTGCGCGATGCCCGCCTGCCGGAGCTTCGCGCCGACGGCCCGCCCCGGGGCGCACGGGGTCTTTTGGTCGAAAGCGGCCCCAGGGCCGTGGCCGATTGGATGCTGGGCCAAGACCGGCTGTTGATCACCGACACGACGATGCGCGATGCGCATCAAAGCCTGCTTGCCACCCGCATGCGTTCGTTTGACATGGTCAAGATCGCGCCGGCCTATGCGGCCAATCTGCCGGGGATCTTCTCGATGGAATGCTGGGGCGGGGCAACCTTCGATGTGGCTTACCGCTTCTTGCAGGAATGCCCCTGGCAGCGGCTGCGCGACCTGCGCGCGGCCATGCCCAATCTCTTGCTGCAGATGCTGCTGCGCGCCTCAAACGGGGTGGGCTACACCAACTATCCCGACAATGTGGTGCAAAGCTTTATCGGTCAGGCTGCCGAAACCGGGATCGATCTCTTCCGTGTCTTC
>JBCDDO010000113.1:0-7967 GCA_039180245.1 Pseudomonadota bacterium
CCGGACGCGCCATTCGATGCCATCATGCTCGACGCGCCCTGCTCGGCCAGCGGCACGATGCGCCGGCATCCCGATTTGATGCGCCGTGCCCAGACCAGCCTCGCGCCGCTGATCGGTCTGCAAGACAGGCTTCTTGACCGGGCGTTCTCGTGGCTTGCCCCCGGCGGCCGCCTGGTCTTTGCCACCTGCTCGCTCTTCCCCCAGGAAGGCGAGGTGCGGATTCGCGGCTTTTTGGGGCGGACGCCCGACGCCCGGCTGCTGCCTGTGCCAGCGCTTCACGGGATCGACCCGGCCTGGTGTGCGCAGGGCATGCTGCGTCTTCGGCCCGATTTTTGGCCCGAGATTGGTGGCTTGGACGGGTTTTTCGCGGCAATGGTGCACCGCACCCCGTGACATGATTCGCCGCAGGGCGTAATCGTGGTCGGGGAATGTGATGGGGGCAGTGCAAGGTCGATGTCTGAACGGGCGTTGAGGCTGAGAGCGTTGTGGCGCGCATTTGCCCATGCGCGGTTGGCGCTTGCCAATCGGACCGCAGCGCGCATGGCCCGGTTCGCAACCCCGCCCAACGCCTTCTTATGGCAGCCCGAACCGCGCGCCGTCGGATCCTTTGCCCGGGCCAATCAATATGCGGCGGGCAATCTCTTGTTTGCCGGTCGGCTGGTGCAGCATCGCGGCTCGCTTTGGGATCTTCGGGTGCCGAGCAAGGCCTATGAGGCCGAGCTGCACGGGTTTGCCTGGCTCGACGATCTGGCCGCGGACGGATCGACCCGCTCGCGCGAGATCGCGCAGGCCTGGCTCTTTGACTGGATTCGTCGCTATGGCAGCGGGTCGGGCCCCGGCTGGCAGCCCAATTTGGCCGGACGCCGCCTGATCCGCTGGATCAGCCACACGCCCTTCATCCTGAAATCGGTCGAACCTGCGAATTCGCGCATCTTCTTTCGCGCGCTCGGGCGCCAGGCGCGCTATCTCAAGCGACGCTGGTCGGCGGCCGATCCTGGTCTGTCGCTGATCGAAGCGTTGACCGGCCTTGTGTATGCGGGATTGGCCTTGGAGGGTCAGGAGACGCTGCTGGCCCATGCCGTGCGCGATTTGGGCCGCGATTGTGACCGGCTGATCCGCGAGGATGGCGGGATCCCGTCGCGCAACCCCGAAGAGCTTATGGAGATCTTCACGCTTCTGGTCTGGGCGGCGCGCACGCTGGAAGAGGCCGGCAAGCAGCCCGATCAGCGGCATGAGCAGGCGATGAAATCCATTGCACCCGCCCTGCGCACGCTGCGAATGGGCAATGGCACCCTGGCGCGGTTTCACGGCGGCTCGGTCGGCGAGGAGGGTCGGCTTGATCAGGCCCTGGCCGATGCCAGGATCCGTGCGCCGGCGCGGCCCGATCCGGTCATGGGCTTTGTGCGCTTGCATGCCGGGCCCATCGTCTGTCTGGTCGATGCGGCCCGTCCACCGGCCGGCCCGTCGGCGCGCACCGGCCATGCCTCGACCCTGGGCATCGAGGTGTCGGTGGGCCGCCGTCCCTTGCTGGGCAGTGTCGGGCCGGGGCGCGGTTTTGGGCCGGACTGGCACATGACCGCCCGCGCGACAGCCGCGCACAGCACTGTTCTGGCCGAGCGAAGCTCTTCGGCGCGGTTTCTGGGCCGGGGGTGGATCGCGCGCCAGCTTGGTGACCGGATCATCGACGGCCCGCGCCGGGTTCCGGTCGAACAGACCAATGATCTCAATGGCGCCTGGGTGCTTGCAGCGCATGACGGGTACGCAACCAGCCATGGGCTGACCCATGAGCGGCGGCTCTATCTGTCGACAGCCGGCGACGATTTGCGCTGCGAGGACACGATGTCGAGCCTAGATGACGCGCAAAAAAAGGCCTTTGACCGGATGGTCGCCGCGGCCCCGCGCCTCGGCGTGGGCTTTTCGGCGGTGTTTCACATCCATCCCGATGTCGAGGCAAAGCTGGCCCTTGGCCGCACCGCCGTGGCGCTGAGCCTGTCCAATGGCGAGATGTGGATCTTCCGACAATCCGGTGGCACGCTGGAGCTTCTCGACGGCCATTACCTCGACGCATCGCATCTCAAACCGCGGCCGACCAAGCGCATTGTCGTCTCAGCGCGGGTCACCAATCATCGCGGTCAGATCAATTGGGGCCTCAAACGGGCCGAGGCGGCCGACCGCACCGAGGGCGACGCGACCAGCGCTGCAGCGCCTGTTTGAGCGACGCGAAGGAAGGACCCGCCATGGCGTCAGCAGAACCGACCCCGCCCGATCCGGGGCCCCGCCCGATCCGCCGCGCGCTGATCTCGGTCTCCGATAAGACCGGGATCGCCGAGCTTGGCCGCGCGCTGGCCGATGCGGGCATCGAGCTTGTCTCGACCGGGGGCACGGCCGCCGCGCTGCGCGCCGAGGGGCTGACGGTGCATGAGGTTGCCGATCTGACCGGCTACCCGGAAATGCTCGGTGGGCGGGTCAAGACCCTGCACCCGGTCATTCATGGCGCGCTGCTGGCCCGGCGCGAGGTGCCAGGTGACATGGCCAAGCTGGCCGAGCATGAGATTGCGCCGATCGATCTTCTGGTGGTCAATCTCTACCCGTTCGAAGCGGCATTGGCCGGGGGCGCCGAGGGGCAGGACGCGATCGAGATGATCGATATTGGCGGCCCGGCCCTGATCCGTGCGGCCGCAAAGAACCACGCCGCGGTCGCAGTGATCACCGATCCTCAGGATTATCCGGCCCTGACCGAAAGCCTGCGCGATGGCGGCCCGGATCTGGCCCTGCGGCGCAGCCTGGCCCAGACAGCCTTTGCCCGGGTCGCTGCCTATGACGCGGCAATTGCGGGGTGGATGGCCAAGGTGACCGGGGCCGAGGCGCCGCGCCACCACATGCTTGCGGGAAAGCGGGTGTCCTCGCTGCGCTACGGCGAAAACCCGCATCAATCGGCGGCCTTCTATCGCGGCGGCCCGGCCCGGCCGGGCGTTGCCACAGCGACGCTGTTGCAGGGCAAGGCGCTCTCTTACAACAACATTGCCGATGCCGATGCGGCCGTCGAGCTGGTGGCCGAATTCGCGCCCGCCGACAAGGCCGCCTGCGCGATCATCAAGCATGCAAACCCCTGCGGCGTTGCCACCGCTTCGACGCTTGCGGAGGCCTATCGGAACGCCCGCGATTGCGACCGGCAAAGCGCCTTTGGCGGCATCGTGGCGCTGAACCTGCCGCTCGACGAGGGCACCGCCCGGATCATCGCGACGAGCTTCACCGAGCTTGTCATTGCGCCCGGCGCGTCCAAGGAGGCAGCGGAGCTGCTTGCCCGGCGGCCGGATCTGCGGCTGCTCACCCTGGCCGGCCTGCCCGACCCGACCGCGCCGGGCCAAGTCATGCGCCAGGTTGCGGGGGGCTTTTTGCTGCAGGACCGCGATGCGGTCGCAACCACGCCGGACAGCCTGCGCGTTGTCACCCAGCGCCCGCCCGAGGCGGATGAGCTCGCCGATCTTCTCTTTGCCTGGCGGGTTGCCAAGCATGTGAAGTCGAACGCCATTGTGTTTGCGCAAGGCGGCCGCACCGTGGGCATCGGGGCGGGGCAGATGAGCCGGGTCGACAGCACTCGGATCGCGGCGCGCAAGGCCGCGGACATGGCCGAGACCCTGGCCATGGCAGAGAGCCCGGCTCAGGGCGCCGCTGTCGCCTCGGATGCGTTTTTCCCCTTTGCCGACGGGCTCATGGCCGCGGCGGATGCCGGCGCGCGGGCGATCATCCAGCCCGGCGGATCCAAGCGCGATGACGAGGTGATTGCGGCCGCAGATGCCGCCGGGCTGGCGATGGTGTTCACCGGCCATCGGCATTTCCGGCATTAGGCGCGCATGCAGGCAGCCGCTCCGCCCCGCGCCCCAGGCGCCCCAAGCCCACGGCGCACGCTCACGCGGATGCTGGGCTTTGCGGTCGTGATCTTTGCGCTCGATCAGGCGATCAAGCTGCTCGTCGTGGTCTATCTCGACCTCGCGCGCCGCGGCAGCCTCGATGTCCTGCCGCCCTTTCTCAATCTGCGTATGGCCTGGAACCGCGGCGTGAATTTCGGCCTTTTTGCCTCGGAGGATGTGCTGGCGCGCTGGGCGCTGGTCGCCCTTGCCCTGGCGATCTGCGTCGGCCTTGCGGTTTGGCTGCGCAATGCCACGGGCTGGCGGGTGCCGCTTTTTGCCGGAGCGGTCATCGGCGGTGCGCTGGGCAATGCGCTCGACCGCGCGATTTATGGCGCAGTGGCCGATTTTCTCAACATGTCCTGCTGCGGCGTCATCAACCCGTTCTCCTTCAACGTCGCGGATGTGGCGATCTTTGCCGGGGTGGCTGGGCTTTTGATCTGGCCGCAGGGACCGGGTGCGGCCCAAGACCCGCGCCGCCCGGATCTGTCGGCGGGCAAAAAAGCGCCGGATTAAGGGCGTGACCCTCTCTCATGGCTGAGGTAGTGTCGCCCGCGCATCACGATAGGGCAATCTGCGGGGTGGACCCTATGATCAGACCGGCACGAACCACGTTTCTGGGCCTGGCGGCGGCGCTGATGGCGCTCACCGCCTGTGGGTCGCAAAACACCGAGCGGCAGAGCCTTTTGCGTTCGGTTGGCCTGCGGCAACCGCCGCCGGATGAGTTCCTGGTGGTCGAGCGCCGGCCCTTGGAAATGCCACCCGACATTGCGGCCCTCCCCCGGCCCGATCCAGATGGGATCAATCGGGTCGATCCTCAGCCGCGTGAGGAGGTCACAAGCCTGTTGTCGGGCGACAGCACTGTCCCGGCGCGGCAGGAAACCGGTCCGCTCTCGCCGGGCGAGCAGGCGCTTTTGGCGCAAAGCAATGTTGAGGCGGCCGATCCTGCAATCAGGGCATCGCTGGCCGAGGAGGACCGCGCGCTGACCGAAGACGACCAGCGCTATGGCCTGCGCACCTTTTTTGGCCGCAGGACCTTCGATCCTTACCGCGAAGAGGTGCTCGATCCGTTCGAGGAAACCCAGCGGCTGCGCGCGGCCGGTGTGCAGACCCCGGCGGCACCGCCAAAGACCCAGGAAGAGCCCGGCCGCATCTTTTAGCAGCACCCGCCAGGCTCAGCTCGCTCAATCGGTCACCATCGTGCCGCGGCCTTAGCGCTGCGGATCAAACCTCTGGCCGATCAAACCTCTGGCCGAGACCGCTTTGCAAATCGCCGTGTACGGGCGCGGCTTCGTTTGGAGAATCCGACGAGCGCGCCTATTTGTCAGCGCATCGTTCTATGCCATGCGACCGGTTTCAGGGAGAGATATATGACAGGACTGCAGACCGCTTTGCCCGGCTCAAGGCTGCGCAGAACCGCGGCGGGCCTCGCGCTGGTGCTGTCGGCTGCGTTCGGCACGACCGAAGGCCGGGCAGAAACGCCCGTGACCACCTTTACGTTGGACAATGGCATGGATGTCGTGGTGATCGAGGATCATCGCGCCCCCGTCGTCACGCATATGGTCTGGTACCGCGTTGGTGCCGCCGATGAACCGCCGGGAAAGTCGGGCATTGCGCATTTTCTTGAGCATTTGATGTTCAAGGGCACCGATGAAATCCCCGAGGGCGCGTTCTCCAAGATCGTGGCGGCGAATGGCGGCCAGGACAACGCCTTCACCGCACAGGATTACACCGCCTATTTCCAGCGCATCGCCACCGATCGGCTTGAGATTGTCATGAAGATGGAAGCCGATCGGATGATCGATCTGGTGCTGAGCGACGCGGTGGTCCTGCCCGAACGCGATGTTGTGCTGGAGGAGCGCAACACCCGCACCGACAACAGCCCGGGCGCGCTCTTTGGCGAGCAGCGGCGCGCGGCGCAGTATCTCAACCATCCCTATGCCGTGCCGATCATTGGCTGGCGGCATGAGATCGAAGAGCTCGACCGGGGCGATGCGCTCGACTTCTATGCCGCGCATTACGCGCCCAACAATGCCATTCTGATCGTTGCCGGCGACGTCGCACCGGATGAGGTGCGGCGCCTGGCCGAGATCCATTACGGCCCGATCGCAGCCAATCCCGATCTGCCCGAGCGGGTGCGCCCGCAAGAGCCGCCGCAAACCGCGCCGCGCCGTGTGGTTTATGAAGACGCAAAGGTGCGCGAACCCTATGTGATCCGCACCTATCTGGCGCCGGAACGCAATGCAGGCGATCAGCGCGAGGCCGCGGCACTCTCGCTTCTGGCCTCGCTGTTGGGCGGGTCCGACATCACCTCGGTCATGGGCAGGACGCTGCAGATCGAACGCAAGATCGCGCTGGGCGCCGGGGCCTATTACAGCGCCACGTCGCTCGACCCGTCGATTTTCGGGCTTTATGTCTTTCCGGTGCCGGGTGTGAGCCTGGCTGAGGCCGAGGCCGCACTTGACGAGGTGATCGCGGAGTTTCTTGAAACGGGTCCCGATCCGGCGCAGTTGGAGCGCGTGCGCAGCCAGATCCGGGCCAGCGAGATCTATGCCCGCGACAGCCAGACTGGGCTCGCGCGCAAGTATGGCGTGGCGCTGACCAGCGGCTTGACGGTGGAGGATGTGGCCGCCTGGCCCGATGTCTTGCAGTCGATCACCGGCGACGAAATCACCGCCGCCGCGCGCAGTCTTTTCGACCTCGACCAGTCGGTGACCGGCTGGCTGACCGCGCCGATGCCCGAGCCGACGCCCGAGCCGGCGCCCGAACCGGCGGATGCCCAGACCGATCCCCAGGAGGCAACCCAATGATCCGCATCGCGACCGCGGCCTTTATCGCCGGGCTTGGCCTGCTGCCGGTGCACCAGCCGGCAAATGCCGCCACCGAGATCCAGGAGCTTACATCGCCCGAGGGCCATCTGTTCTGGCTGGTGCCCGAGCCCACGATCCCGATCCTGTCGCTGGAAATCAGCTTTGAAGGTGGCGCCTCGCTCGACCCTCCGGGGCAGGAGGGGCGTGCATCGATGGTCATGCGCCTGCTCGAAGAGGGGGCTGGCGACCGCGACGCGGTGGCTTTTGCCGAAACGCGCGAGGCCCTTGCCGCACGGCTCTCCTTCAGCATCGGCAGCGACGCGGCCTATGTCGGCGCGACCATGCTCAGCGAAAACCGCGATGCGACCGTGGCCTTGTTGCGCGAGGCGATGGCCGCACCCCGGTTCGACGACGAGGCGATCGAACGCGTCCGGCGCCAGTACCTGTCGAGCATCAGCAATGATGCCACCGACCCGGATGCAATCTCTTACCGGGTGTTTCGGGACACGCTGCTGGCCGGCGATCCCTATGGGCGGCCCAATGACGGCACGCAAGACAGCATCATGGCAATCACGCGCGACGATCTGATTGCCGGACATGGCGAACTTTTGGTGGCCAACCGGGCGCGCATCGGTCTTGTCGGCGACATCACCGCCGAGGAGGCCGGCCTCTTGGTCGACACGCTGCTTGCCGATCTACCCCAGACGGGACCCGAGCTCGCCTCGCCCTTCGTGCCGGAGATTGCGGGCGGCGTGACCATCGAGGAGTTCGACGCGCCGCAATCGGTGGTGCTGTTCGTGCAACCGGGGATCGACCGGCATCACCCGGATTTCTTCGCCGTTTATGTGCTCAATCACATCCTTGGCGGCGGCGGCTTCAGCTCGCGGCTGACCATCGAAGTGCGCGAAAAGCGCGGCCTGACCTATGGCGTTTATTCCTACCTGGCGCTCTATGATCGGATGAATCTGTGGATGGGCGGGGTCTCGACGGCCAATGAGCGGGTGGCCGAATCGATCGATGTGATCCGGGCGGAATGGCTGCGCATGCGCGATAACGGCGTGACGGCCGAAGAGCTGGCCAATGCCAAGCGTTACATGACCGGGGCCTACCCGCTGCGCTTTGACAGCAACCGAAAGATTGCCAGGATTCTGAGCGGGCTTTTGGAAGACGGGCTCGACACCGGATATGTCACGCGGCGCAATGGGTTGATCGAGGCGGTGACGCTCGAAGACGTCAATCGGGTGGCGCG
>JBCDDO010000114.1:0-7932 GCA_039180245.1 Pseudomonadota bacterium
ATCTGGTCACCGATCCGGTAGACGGGGTTGAGCGCGGTCATCGGTTCCTGAAAGATCATCGCGATCTCGTCGCCGCGGATCGTCTCAAGCTCGGCTTCGCTGGCCTCAGTAAGGTCGATGATGCCGCCCATGCGGCGCCGCAGCCGCACCGAGCCGCCCACGATCCGCCCCTCGGGCTCGGGCGTCAGACCCATCAGCGACAGCCCGGTCATCGACTTGCCCGAGCCGCTCTCGCCAACAATCGCCAGGGTTTCGCCAGGGGCAACGGAGAAGCTCACCCGGTCGACCGCCCGCAAAAGCCCCGCTTGGGTACTGATATGGGTCGACAGCGCGTCGACCTGCAGAAGCGCCCCTGGGGCCATAGGCATGTCGGGCGCCATGGGCGTGTCGGGTGCCACGGGCATGTCGGGCGCCATGGGCATGTCGGGCGCCACGGGCATGTCGGGCGCCACGGGCATGTCGGGCGCCGATTGGGCGCGCAGCTTCTCTGGCGCTGTGCGCATCGGCCTTGTCTTTGGGTCGAACGCGTCGCGCAGCCCGTCGCAGAGCGCGTTGAAGATCAGCACCGTTGCGATGAGCGCGAGGCTCGGCCAGATCAGCGCCAGCCAGGAATAGTTCATCGTGCCGCGCGCCTCGCGGATCATCACGCCCCAGGATGGGTCGGGCGGCACCACGCCGAGCCCCAGAAATGACAGCCCGCTTTCGACCAGCACCGCCGAGGCCACAGTGAGCGAAAACTGCACCAGGATCGGCCCGGCGATGTTGGGCAGCACTGTGCCAAGAACAATGCGCCCCGGCCCCGCGCCGAGCGCCCGCACCGCCTCGACATAGTCGAGGTTGCGCGTGGCCAGCGTCTCGCCATAGGTCACCCGCGCAAAGCCGGGGGCAAAGAGGATCGACAGGCAGGCGGTCAGGGTCACGGCACCCGGGCCAAAGAGGGTGACGACCAGAAGCGCCAGCAGAATGGGCGGAAAGCTCAGCACGATGTCGACAAGACGCAGGGTCAGCAGCTCCGACACACCGCGAAAATACCCGCCGATCAGCCCCAAGGCGACGCCCACGACCATGGCGATCGCCGCCGAGAGCATGGCCACGGTCAGCGACACGCGCGCGCCATGCATCAGCCGCGAGAGGATGTCGCGGCCATAGCTGTCCTGGCCCAGCCAATACTCCGCCGAGGGCGGTTTGAGGCGGCCCACGATGTTCAGCGCCACCGGGTCGTGCGGGGCAAGCCATGTCGCGCCATAGGCGAGCACCAGCAGCACCGACAGCGCCAGCCCGGGCATCAGCACCGGGCGGTAGCGCGCGGCCCGGCTCATCCGTGGCGGATCCGCGGGTCGAGCAGCGCATAAAGCAGATCGACCCCCAGATTGATCAGGATGAAGAGAAACGAGATCACCAGCACGATGCCGCGCACGGCGGGATAGTCGCGCTGCTCGACCGCGCTGACCAGAAAGCCCGAGAGGCCCGGCCAGTTGAACACATACTCGATCAGCACCGTGCCGCCCAGCAAGGTGCCGACGCTGAGGCCGACCACCGTGGCCACCGGCCCCAGCGCGTTGCGCACCACATGGGCGCGCATGACCCGGCCGCGCGACAGACCCTTGGCGCGCGCGGTGCGGACCCAGTCGCGGCCCAGCGTTTCGATGATCGAAGCGCGCGCCATCCGAAAGACCGTCGCCGACAGCCCCACCGCGATGGTGAAGGCGGGCATAGAGAGATGCACCAGGTGGCGAACCGGGTCCTGCGCGAAGGCCACATAGCCGCCCGCCGGCACCCAGCGCAGGGTCTGGGCGAAAAGCAGGATCAGGAGCGTGCCGATCACAAAGACCGGCATCGACAATTGCAGGCTGGCCAGCGCCGACAGCACCCGGTCGAGTGCGCCGCCCTGGCGCCGGGCGGCCACTGCGCCCAACGGCAGGCCGATGGCCAGCGCCAGCAGGGTTGCGGCCAGGATCAGCTCGATGGTGCGGGGCAGGCGGGTCGCGATCTCGGCCGAGATCGGATAGCCATCCTGAAACGACCGGCCCAGATCGCCGCGCAGGATCCCGGCGAGAAACGCGCCATATTGATCGAGGATCGGGCGGTCGAGCCCCATCTCGGCCCGCATCGCGGCCACCGCCTCGGGCGGGGGCAGCATGCCGCCGGAGCTTGAAAGCAGTTCGGCCGGGTCGCCGGGGATCAGGTAGAGGATCGAAAAGACGATGGTGGCCACCACCCAGACAAGAACGATGGCCACAAGGATCCGGCGGATCGCATAGCTCCACATCTGCGCAGGGAGGCCGCTCGGCTCAGCCGACGAACGCCTCCTCGATCATCGAGCCCGAATAGAAGGTCAAAAAGCCGGGGATGTTGGCAAAGCCCGCGACCGGTTTTTGCCAGGCATAGCCCTGGGCGCGCCAGTTGATGCCGACAATCGGCGCAAGCTCCAGCGCCTGGGCCTGCCAGGCGTCATAGATCGCCTTGCGCTTGGCCAGGTCGATCTCGGCCGCACCCTCATCGAGCAGCGCGTTGAGCGCATCGTCCGAAAAGCCGTGGCTGCGCACAAAGCTCGCCCCCCGGCGGCCATCGACGAAATTGGCCAGCGCATCGGGGTCGTTGTACTGCCCCGCCGTGCCCATCACGGCAATGTCGTACTGGCCCTTATTGCCCAGATCGACCCGGGTTGCCCAATCGGGCAGGTTGAGCGTTGCATTGATGCCCACGGCCTGGAGGTATTGCTGGCAGACCGCGGCGGTGTCCTGATGCATGCCGTATTGCGCGGTCGAGAGCAGCGTGCAGTCGAACCCATCCGCATAGCCGGCCTCGGCCAGCAGCGCCCGCGCCTTTGCCGGATCATAGGACCAATGCGCGGACAGATCGGCATTGAAGAAGGGCGAGCTTTCGGGCACGGGCATGCCGTAAAGCGGCCGGCCGCGACCGAAAAATGCCGCCGCCATGACGTCCTCGCGCTTGATGGCATAGCCGATGGCGTTGCGCACCTTGGGGTCGGCCATCGGGCCGTTCTCGACGTTAAAGAGCAGATACATGAACGGCCCGTCGGTGGTGTCGAGCGTCAGATCCGCGTTCTGGCCGATGAAATCCATGCTCTGCCAGGGCACATATTCGATGATGTCGACATCGCCGGCCTCGAGCGCGGCGACCCGCAGGTTCTCATCCTTATAGGCAATGAAGCTCAGCGTCTGGGATTTCGGCAGCCCGGGTTTGTAGAACCCCTCAAAGGCCTCCATGTCGATGCGCGTGCCGCGCTCGATGCTGGTCACCTTATAGGGGCCGCAGCCGACCGGGTTCTCCATGCCGGCCTCGATGGAGGCTTTCGACAGGATAAACGCAAAGAAGCTGGCGGCGAGATAGATGAAGGGCGCCGAGGGTGCCTTGAGCCGCATCCGCACGGTCTTGTCGTCGGGCGTTTCGATGCTGTCGATCGCGCTGGCCAGGGCGACCCGCAGATAGGCGGTGGAGCCATCGGCCATCATCGCCTCGTAAGAGGCTTTGACATCGGCCGAGGTCACCGGCGTGCCGTCGTGAAACGTCGCCGCGGGGTCGATGTCGAAGCGATAGGTCTGGGCGTCTTCGGCTTCCCAGCTCTTTGCAACCTCCGGGCGGATATTGCCCGCACCGTCATAGCCAAGCAGGCCGCGATAGATCTGCAGCTTGACCGTGGCAGCCGCCGTGCCGGCATTCTTCCAGGGCTCCAATGTCGGCGGGTAGGAGGACAGTCCAAAGGTGATGGTGCCGGGCGTTGCAGCCCGCGCGCGGCCGACCAGATGCGGGCCGGCGGCAAGCCCCGCCGCAATCGCCGCACCGCCTCTGAGAACCGACCGGCGGTCGATGCCGAAACGCGAAACATCGGTCATGTCATCTCTCCCAGTTGCTTTGGATAGTGCATCTTGGCCAAATTCGGGCTGGTGCGCCCGTCTTCCAGATCCGCCCGAACGGCCGCTGCGCTGCGCTCTTCGGGCGGGCCATAGCCGCCGGCGCCGGGGGTCACGACCCGAACGACCGCGCCACTGCCGAACATCTTCCGCCCGCCCAGCGGCAGCGCCCCGTCCGAGGTTTCCGCGGCAAAGCGTGCGCCCTCGCCCCCGCCATCAAGACCCCAGGGCGCGGAGAGCGCCCGGGTGTAATGCACCTCGACCATGCACTCCTCATGCTCGATCCGCACAATGCGTTCGAGCCCCATGCCGCCGCGGAACCGCCCCGCCCCGCCGGAATCCTCGACCAGCGCATAGCGCTCGATCATCAGCGGATACTCGCTCTCCAGCGCTTCCACCGGCAGGTTCGACGTGTTGGTGGTGTGCACATGCACCCCGTCGAGCCCATCCTTGCCGGCACGCGCACCGAACCCGCCGCCGATGGTCTCCAGATAGACATAGGGCGCGCCGGTCTTGGGGTCGCGGCCCGAAAACACCGCCCCGATACAGGCCCCGTTATGGGCGGCCGTCAGCCGCTCTGGCACGGCTTGGGCCAGCGCACCATGCACCAGATCGACGACCCGGGCCGAGGTCTGCATGCGCCCATCGACGGCTGCCGGCTCGGCCGCATGCAAAATCGTGCCGGGCGTTGAGAGCACCTCGATGGGCCGATAAAGCCCGGCATTGGGCGGCACGGTCGGATCGACCACGGTTTTCACGGCGTAATAGACCGTGGCCAACAGGGCAGTGCGCACCAGGTTGAGGCTGAAGCGTTGCTGTGCGGGGTTGTTGCGAAAATCGAGCGTGATGTCGTCGCCCGACACTGTGACCACGATCCGAAAGATCAGCTCGCCCTCAAGCTCGTGACAATCGAACCGGTCCTCGAAGGCATAGGTGCCATCCGGGATCGTGGCGATCCCGGCCCGCATCCGCCGTTCCGCATAGTCGAGCAGCGCGCCCGCCGCACCGGCCACGATCTGCGCCCCATGCTTGTCGCACAGCGCGTGAAAGCGCGCGATCCCGGTGCGGTTGGCGGCCATCTGGGCGCGCAGATCATTGCGCCGCTCGCGCGGGACCTGGCAGTTGAGCAGGATCAGTTCGAGCACATCCTCCTGCAACTGGCCGCCGCGATAAAGCCGCACCGGCGGAATGCGGATCCCTTCCTGGAAGATATGCGCATGGCCCCGATCGACGAAATCGGCGTGATGGGCAAGATTGACCGCCCAGGCCATCAGCCCGCCATCCACGAAGATCGGCGATGCGAGCACGATGTCGGGCAGATGCGTGCCGCCGCCGGTATAGGCGTCATTGCCGATGAAGACATCGCCATCGGCAATCGTGGCGGGATCGACGCGGGCGACGATCGCTTCGATCAGACCGATGAAGCTGCCCAGATGGATGGGGATATGCTCGGCCTGCGCCAAACAGCGCCCGGCCGCGTCGAACAGCGCCGTCGAGCAGTCGCGCCGCTCCTTGATATTGGTGGAATAGGAGGCGCGGATCAGCGTCTCGCCCATCTCCTCCACAATCGAGGAGAGCGCATTGCCGATCACCTCCACCGTGATCGGGTCGGGCGCGGCGGGGCTTGGCGTGTCGCTCATGCCGCCTCCTCGATGAGCAGGTTGAGAAAGGCGTCCACCGCGGCGGTCTGGCCGGGCAGGATCAGCGTGGTGCTGTCCATCTGCTCGACAATCGCGGGACCGGCGATGCGGTGACCGGGGCCAAGATGCGCCCGGTCAAAAAGCGTCACCTGGGTCCAGCCGCCGGCCTCGGGCAGCCACACCTCGCGGATGCCGGTGATTGCCGCTTCGACGGGTCCGCCTGCAGGGGGATGCGCGGCCAGGGTCGATTTGGGCACAATCCCGGTTGCCTCAACGCGGAAGGTGACGAGCTGGACCGGCTCTTCCTCGGCAATATAGCCATACATGCGCTGATGCTCGGCCTCAAAAGCCGCCTGCAGCGCGATTAGCCGGTCAGGACCCTGCCGATCCGGCAAATCGACGGAGAGCTCGTAATTCTGCCCGGCATAGCGCATGTCGATCGAGCGGCGCAGCGCGCGGGCCGGCTCGGCCACGCCTTCGGCCGCAAACCAGGCGTCGGCCTGGGCGTCGAGTTCGGCAAAAGTCGCGTCGATGACCTCGGCCGACCGCTCCAGCGGGGTGAGCAGGGTGCGTGCATAATCAGTCACCAGATCGGTCAGCAACAGGCCCGTGGCGCAGAGCACGCCGGGATGCGGCGGGACCAAAATTCGGGGGCAATCAAGCTCGCGCGCCAGCCGTGCGGCATGGATCGGCCCGGCCCCGCCAAAGGCCATCAGCGCAAACCCGCGCGGATCATGCCCGCGCTGGACCGAGATCACCCTTATCGCCTTGGCCATATTGGCCGTCACGATGGCCAGCACGCCCTGCGCGGTTTCCTCGCGCGACAGGCCCAGCCTGGCCCCGAGCGTTTCAATGGCCCCGAGGGCCAGGTTTCGGTCGATGGGCATGCGCCCGCCCAGCAGATGGGTGGGGTGCAGAATGCCAAGCGCGACATTGGCATCGGTCACCGTCACCGCCTCGGACCCGCGCGCATAGCAGGCCGGCCCCGGATCGGCCCCGGCGCTTTGCGGCCCCACCTTCAAAAGCCCGCCCGTGTCGATATGGGCGATCGAGCCGCCCCCGGCACCCACGGTGTGGATGTCGAGCATCGGCAGCTTGAGGGGGTGGCCATGCACCGTCGCCTCGCCCGATTTGTCGGGCCGGCTGGCGCGGACCAGGGCGACATCGGTCGAGGTGCCGCCCATATCGAAGGTGATGATGTCGGGGATCCGGGTGAGGGCCGACAGCGCCACCGCCCCGACAACGCCCGTGGCCGGGCCCGAGAGCACGGTGCGCACGGGCTGCGCTGCGGCCAGTCGGGTCGAGATCACCCCGCCATTGGATTGGGTGATATGGGCCGGCACCGGCACGCCCAGCGCCGCGACACGATCCTCCAGCCGGCGCACATAGCGGCTCATCACCGGGCCGAGTGCTGCATTCACCGCGGTGGTCGAGAACCGCTCATACTCCCGAAACTCCGGCGCAATCTCATGGCTGCAGGAGATGAACGCCTCTGGCATGATTGCTGCCACGATCTCGCGCGCGCGGGCCTCATGCGCAGGGTTGAGGAACGCGTAAAGAAAGCCGATCGCCACCGATTTCACGCCCGCGGCGGCAAGGGCGTCGGCGGCCCGGCGCACAGCTTCCTCATCCAGCGGCACCTCCACCCGGCCGTCATGGCGCAGCCGCTCGGGCACCTCCAGCCGCAGCCGACGCGGCACAATCGCATCGGGCTTGTCGATTTGCAGGTCGTAAAGATCGGGTCGCTTCTGGCGGCCGATCTCCAACAGATCGCGAAATCCTTGCGTGGTGATCAGGCCCGTGCGGGCGGTGCGCCCCTGGTTCAGCGCGTTGGTTGCAACGGTCGTGCCATGGCCCAGATAGGCCACCGCGCTGGCCGCCCCACCATGCTCCGTCAGACCGGCCGACACCCCGTCGGCGATGGCCTGGCTGGGATCGGCCGGGGTCGAGGGCACCTTCCAAACCCGGACCTGACCGGAGCCGGCCTCAAACAGGCACAGATCGGTGAAGGTTCCGCCTGAATCGACGCCGACGCGCCAGCCCGCCATGATGCCCCCTTCCGTAGGGGAAGGCTTGCAAGCGGGTCGCGCTTCGTCAAGCCCGCAGACCTGTTGCGCGGCTCAATACTGGTCCTCAAGCCGGCAGTTGACATGCATCTCGGCCAGTGCCGCCGAATTGGGCAAGGCCAGCACGGTTGCGACAAGCTCTGCAAGGTCGGCCGGGTCGATCATCTCCTCGGGCGCTACCTTGGTGACATCCGAGGTGAGATCGGTGCGCACAAAACTGGGACAGATCGCGGTCACCCGAACCCCATCCGCCCAGCCGATCCGCCGTGTGCCATGGCTCAACGCCATCAGTGCATGTTTTGACATATTGTAGGCGACGTTCTCGTTGCGCACCCGTTTGCCGGAGAGCGA
>JBCDDO010000115.1:0-7928 GCA_039180245.1 Pseudomonadota bacterium
CCTCGGCAAGAACACCGGCGATGATTTTCGCGAGCGTAAGGTCACGCTGCCCGTCATTCTGGCCTATGCTCGTGCCAGTTCGGAGGAGCGCGCGTTCTGGCAGCGCGTGATCGAACAGGGCGCGCAGGAAGACGGCGATCTGGCGATCGCAATGGAGAGCCTGCGCCGCCATGGCGCTCTTGAAGATACCCGGCAAAAAGCGCTCGACATGGCCGACCGGGCGCGCTCGGCCCTCGACAGCCTGCCCGACACCGAGATCACGCGTCTGTTGCGCGATCTTGCCGGCTATGTCGTGGCGCGGGTGGTCTGACCCAGGCTTCGGTTTTCAGACGGCCCGCTCGCCCTCGTGCACCGCCGCTGCGGCCACCCACCAACCGGGATGTGCGCGGGCCAGTGACGCGGCGGCCGCCTCGGCCTGGAACTGGGTGGCAAAGAGCCCAAAGCAGGTGGCGCCCGAGCCCGACATCCGCGCCAGCATCGCATGGGCGTTGAGCGCATCGAGCGCCTGCCCGATCGCAGGCGCAAGGCCCACTGCGGCGCGCTCCAGATCGTTGCTGTGACCCGCCAGCCATTGGGCCAGATCGGCCAGGTCCCGAAACCCGGTCGGCCGGGGCAGCGGAGCGCTCTGTTTGCCGGAGGATTGGCGAAACTGCACGAACACCTCGGCGGTCGACACGGCGACCCCCGGATTGACCAGCACCACCCAGAAGGGCGGCAGTAAAGGCGCGGGGTCGAGCGTCTCGCCAATGTCGCGCATGATGCAGCTGCGTCCAGCCAGGCAGACCGGCACATCGGCGCCCAGCCCCAGCGCCAGATCGGCGAGGCTATCGGCTGCGATCGGCACCCTCCACAGGGTGCACAATGCGCGCAAGGCGGCGGCGGCATCCGCCGACCCGCCCCCCAGACCGGCCGCGACCGGCAGGCGTTTTTCCAGATGAAGCGCCGCTCCGCCAATGGCAGGCGCGGTGGAACCATGCGCGCGCCCGGCAGGCGCGAGCGCCGTTGTCAGGTGCTGTGCCTGCGCCCAAAGCGCCTGCGCGGCACGCAAGGCGAGGTTCTTCTCGGGCGGTCCCATATTGCCGGCAAACGGACCCGCGGCCGTAAGGCTCAACCCGGTGGCGGGTCGCACCGTGAGCAGATCGCCGATCTCGGGGAACACAACAAGCGAGTTCAGCAAATGATAGCCGTCTTCGCGACGCCCGGTGATGTGTAGATAAAGATTGAGTTTCGCGCGGGCGAGAAAGGTCTGTGATGGGCCCAAACGCGCCGCATCGGCAGGATGGGAGATTTCCGCAGGCGGGGGAAGCTGGGTCATCCAGCGCCCTGCCTCACGCGGCGCCCCCTGCGCCCCTGCGCGACCGGACGCCGCACAGAACCAAACCTGTCGCGCCGCGCCATCTGACTGCGGTCCCTACTCGGCCTGTTCGGTCTCTGCCACAGGCTCTGGGGCACGCGCTTCCTCATCGAGAACCACATCGAGCCCGACCTCAAGCTTGCGCTGGATGCGCGGCAGGTCCTTCTCCTCTGGCTCGAAGGAAAGCGCCCGCTTCCACTGAAACCGCGCCTCGGTCTTGCGGCCGACCATCCACAGAATATCGCCCAGATGGTCGTTGAGGATCGGATCGAAGGGCACGAAGGCAACGGCGCGCTCCATCGGGGCGACCGCCTCGTCAAACCGCCCCATGCGGTAGAGCACCCAGGCCAGGCTGTCGGTGATATAGCCATCCTCCGGGCGCAGCCGCACCGCCGTGCGGATCATCTGCTCGGCCTCCTCAAAGTTGCTGCCAAGCTCGACCAGCGAATAGCCCAGATAGTTCAGCACATGCGGCTGATCGGGTTGAAGTTCCAATGCGCGGCGGAAATCGGCCTCGGCGGGCGGCCAATCGCCCGACCGTTCAAAGGACATGCCGCGGCGGAAAAACAGCAACCAGTGACGGGCTGCAACCGCATCGCCCAAGAGTTCAATCGCTGTGCTGTAGGTTTCGGCGGCCGGCGCCCAACGTTCCTCGCGCCGCATCGCATCGGCCAGCGCCAGATGGGCGGTGAAGTTTTCCGGGTGAACCCGGGTCAGCGCGGTCAACGCCCCGATCGCCTCTTCGGTCCGGCCCGCGGCCTGCATGGCATTGGCGCGGCGGGTCTCGGCCTCCACAAAACGCGGCGAGGCGACCGGGATCTCACCCAAGACATCGATGGCGAGCTCGTACTGGCCTGCGGCATCGAGGATCTCGGCGGTCAGCAGCCGCGCCTCGTCATGTTGCGGCGCCAGATGCAGCGCAAGCCGCGCCAAAAACAGCGGGAATCGGCGGTTCTCGCCGCTCAGCGCAATCAGACGGGCAAATCCGTAAAACGCCTCGGCCACGCCTTCGGTGGCGTTGGGCAGCAGGGAAAACTCGACCGTCTCGCCCGCGGCAATCCGCGCGCGCAGCCCGGTGAGGATGGGGTCCTGAACCCCGTCCGCCAGCGCCGCATCCAGGATCTCCAAGGCCTGGCCCTGCCGGCCGGTCGTTGCCCAAACCTCGGCCGTGCCGAGGACAAACCGACTGTCGATGCGCAGAATGTCGGGATTGGCCGCCTCGAGCCGGATCGCGGCGTTTTCAAGATCGCCGGCCACGGCATGGGCCATTGCGGCGTGGAACTCGGCCAGCGCGCGGATATAGGCGGCGCCCTGCATCCCATCAAACACCGCATCGGCGGCATCGAGATCGTCGACCGAAAGCGCCCAGCCCTGCACAAGCTCCGAGAGCACCGGGCCGAGGATCTCCTCGCCCGCGGTCAGCCGTTCGACCGTTTGGGGGAAGGCACCGGCCCGCACCTCCTCGACCGCCACAACGATCTGGATCGAATTGTCGCCATCAAGCTCTGGCAGCAGCCGTGCGCCATGCTCCAGGGCCGCCTCCACGTTTCCGGCCAAGACCGAATGCCAGAGGGCCCGGCGCCGCAGCTCGGTGAGCGTGGGGTCGCGGGCAACGGCCTGGTTGTAGAGCCGCGCCGAGGCGGCAATGTCGCCCGAAAGCTCGGCAGCGACAGCACCAAGATAGGGCCCAGCCACGCCATCGGGCGCAATCAGCGCCCGGGCTGCCGGCTCCGGCGCAGGTTCGCTCTGCGCCCATGCCCGCATCTCTCCACCGGGTGCCGCGCCAAGCACGATCCCGGTCGCCGCAACGATGCCACGCAGATATGCCCGCACGCAGGCCTCCCTTGTCGGTTGTCACGCAGGCAACCCTAGGGATGCCCGGCAAGCGGCGCAAGCGCCGCTACATGTTCGGATAGTTCGGCCCGTCACCGCCCTGCGGCGTCACCCAGGTGATGTTCTGCGACGGATCCTTGATGTCGCAGGTTTTGCAATGCACGCAGTTCTGCGCATTGATCTGAAACCGCGGCGCGCCGTCCTTGAGCACCACCTCATAGACGCCTGCCGGACAGTAGCGCTGTGCGGGTTCGGCAAATTTCGGCAGGTTCCAGCGGATCGGCGTGTCGGCATCGCCCAGCGTCAGATGCGAGGGTTGATGCTCTTCGTGGTTGGTGCCGGAAAAGGACACGTTGGTGAGCCGGTCGAAGGAAAGCACATTGTCCGGCTTGGGATATTCGATTGGCGCGTACCGATCCGCGCGCCCCGTCGCCGCGGCATCGGATTTTGCGTGCTTCATGGTGCCGAACGGGTTCCAGCCGGTGACCGCGGCCGCCCACATGTCGAGCCCGCCCAGCACGAAGCTTGCCGTGAGCCCATAGCTCGACCAGATCGGCTTGACGTTGCGCACGGGCTTGAGATCGGCGGCAATCGGTCCGCTGCGGACATCGGCCTCATAGGCCTCCAGCTCATCCGAAGCGCGGCCCGCTTCAATTGCCGCCGCGGCGGCCTCGGCGGCCGCGATGCCCGAGAGCATTGCGTTGTGATTGCCCTTGATGCGCGGCACATTGACCATGCCGGCCGCACAGCCCAGCAAGGCGCCGCCGGGGAAGGCAAGCTTGGGCATGGATTGCCAGCCGCCCTCGGAGATAGCGCGGGCGCCATAGGCCACGCGCTTGCCGCCCTCCAACACCTCGGCGATCTGTGGGTGATGCTTCCAGCGCTGGAATTCCATGTAAGGATAGAGATGCGGGTTCGCGTAATTGAGATGGACGACGAAGCCCACATAAACCTGGTTGTCCTCGGCATGATACATAAAGCCACCGCCGCCGGCATTCGACCCCAGGGGCCAGCCCGAGCTGTGCAGGATGCGGCCCTCCTTGTGACGCTCCGGCGCGACCTCCCAAATCTCCTTCATGCCCAGCCCATATTTTTGCGGCTGGCTTTTCTTGTCGAGCCCGAACTGCGCGATGGCCTGTTTTGAAAGCGAGCCGCGGACACCCTCGGCCAGCAGCACATATTTGCCCAAAAGCTCCATGCCCGGCTCGTAAGAGGGGCCGGGGCTGCCATCCTTGGCCAGCCCCATCTCGCCGGCGACCACGCCGGTGACCTGGCCCTGGTCGCCCATGACCAGCTCGGAACAGGCCATGCCGGGGAAGACCTCGACCTCCAGCTCCTCGGCGATCTCGGCCAGCCAGCGGCAGACATTGGCCATCGAGACGATGTATTTGCCGTGATTGTTCAGCATTGGCGGCATCGGCCAGGTCGGGATGCGGATCTGGCCGGCCGCGCCCAGCACCATGAACTGGTCTTCGGTAACCTGGGTCTTGACGGGTCCGCCCCGGTCGCGCCAATCGGGCAGCAGTTTGTCGAGCCCGATCGGGTCGAGCACCGCGCCCGACAGGATATGGGCGCCGATTTCCGAGCCCTTTTCGAGCAGGACGACCGAGAGGTCCGGATTGATCTGTTTGAGGCGGATCGCGGCCGACAGCCCGGCTGGACCGCCCCCGACGATCACCACGTCATATTCCATCGCCTCGCGCTCGATCCCGCTCATGTGTCGTCTCCACCTAACTGCGGCGCAGATAAACAAAGCCCCGCGCGGGCATCAAGACGAAACGGGGACGCAGCCGGCCGCAGACGCGCCGGCTGCCGCGGCGTCAGTAGACCGGGTGCCCGGTTATGCTGTTCAGATCGGCCGAAATCTCGACAATGCGCGAGGCCGAGGTGCCGGCCAGGATGCGCCCATCGGGCAGCTCGACGAAGCTGACCAGATATTCGGGCCAGCCCGGAAGCCGCTCGGGCAGATCCACCTCGCGCGAGCCGGCCTGCTCCAATGTCTTGATGTTGAACTGGGCAAGCGAGCCCGAGATGAGGCGGGTTTGGTCCAGGCTCAGCATCGCGCCGTAATGAAACCGGGCGCCGGTCTCCAACAGCGACACCGTGCCATCGGGCGCGATGCGCGCCACGTTCAGACCATAGGCCAGCACGATGGCATCCTCGCCCGCAAAGGCCATACCCTTTGTGTTCTTGCCGGTGTACCAGCTGTCGACGGTCGTGATCTCGCCCGAGGGCACGTCGATCATCACGATGCGTGCGCCGCGCTGGTCGTTCTCCTGGGCGAAAAGCTCACGGTCCAGGCCGCGCAATTCCGAGGGCGGCGATTTGCGCTCCTCGCTCTCCAGCTTGTCGCCGGCGCCCAGCACCGCAATGCGGGTGCCATCGGGGCTGACGGCAATCTCGGCCACGCCCATCTCGCCCAGATTGAAGCTCGCCACGGTTTCGGTCGTCGCGGCTGCAAGCACGCCGATGATGATCTCGCGGCGTTGGCGAATGGCAAAGACCAGATGATCGGCCTCGGTCGCGTAATCGGCATCCTCGGTGGGGCTCACACGCCATTGCTCGGTGAAACCCTCGGCATCATAGGCGATCAGCTCGCCTTGGGTGTCGCGCATGAACACCAGCGCGCCATCGGCACTGTAGCGGATCCAGACCGGGGCAACCGCCACCCAATGCCGGGCTTCGATTTCCATGGTGTTTGCGTCGAGCTCGTAAATGACCCGGTTGCCCCCGGCTGCGAGCACCGTCGCGCCGTCCGGGCTGACCGTCAGCCCTGCAATCCCCGCAATCGGGGTGTCCGCCAGGGCCGCACTGCCCATGCCCGCCAGCAACGCGCCGGCCGCCAAAAAACCCTTCATTTTCGTCACCTCCCAGTTCGCGCTTCGTCGAGCGCCTGCCGCCTGATGCCACAAACCGCCAATTTTGGCCAGCCATGCGGGTGATTTGGCATATTTTGGGCCCAAGAACGCCGATCTGCGGGTCGGGCGAGCCCTGCGCGGCCAACATCCCTATGACGCGAGCCCCTTGCATCGCCGCGAAAGCTTCCACTAGTGTTGGTGCAAAGGGGAAGGCGTTTGGAGAGGGGCCGGCGCTGCGACCTCGTCTTCCTGCGCCGTGCAGTGGATGGGACGGATAACATCGAGTGGAAAAGATACCGCTGACCCGTCGTGGCTTTGACCAGCTCGACCGTGAACTCAAAAAGCTCAAGAGCGAGGAGCGCCCGGCCATTATCCGCGCGATCGCCGAAGCGCGCGAGCATGGCGACCTGTCTGAAAACGCCGAGTATCACTCGGCGCGCGAGAAACAGGGGTTCATCGAGGGTCGGATCAAGGAGCTGGAGGCGGTCATCGGGCTTGCCGAGGTGATCGACATCGCCAAGCTTTCCGGCCCGATCAAGTTCGGGGCGACGGTCGATCTTGTCGACGAAGACACCGAAGAGGAAAAGTCTTATCAGATCGTTGGCGAGTACGAGGCCGATATTGAGGCGGGCCGGCTCAACATGAAGTCGCCCCTTGCCAGGGCGCTTATTGGAAAAGAAGAGGGCGACAGCGTCGAGGTGCGCACGCCTGGCGGCACGCGCAGTTACGAGATCATGGCCGTGCGCTACGGCTGAGCCGAGAGAACTCGCGCAATCCGAATGCGCAGCACGGGCCGAAGGGGCGCTGCCCCGGTGCGGCTCAGCGGAGTGGGGTGGAGTGGGGCAATGTCTGGGGGCGGCCTTCAGCGTTCTTTTCAGCGGATAACGCCAGCGGGCCCGGTGGGACGGGTCGCGGGCATTGCGGGCCTGGCCTGGGCCATCGTGATGCTCGCCTATGGGCTTGGCTTTTACGGCGTGTTTGGCGGCGAGCCGCGGCCGCTGCTGCTCGCCGAGCTGTTGCTGCTGGGCCTCGCTGTTCTGGCGCCGCCTGTGGTCTTCCTGCTGCTTGCCTGGCTGATCGCCCTGTCGCGCCGTCTTGAAACCGGGCTCGCCGCGCTCGACCGGGCGGCCGCCCATGCCGCAGCGCGGCCAGCCGATGGGCCACCTTCGCCAGCCTCTGACGACCCGTCAGGGGCAGCCTTTCCTGGCGGGTTCAACACCGAAGATCTGGCCGCGGCGCTGATCGAAGCCGCACGCCAGACCACCGCCCAGGATCTGGCCGAAATCCGTGCTGCGGTCGACAATCTGGCGGCAATCGGCGAGCGGTCGCAGGAGGATGCCGAGGCGCTCAAATCGGCGCTGGCGGCCGCCGCTGCGATGCAGGAGGAGCTGCGCGCCACGGTCGAGCGGCTGGAGGCGGCACGTCCGGGAGTTGAGATCCTGACCGCCGAGCAGGCAACCGCTGCGGTCGAGCGCGACGAGATCCGCGCGGCCCTGCTGCGCATGGAAGAGCGCGCGGCGGCCGCCGTCGAAGCCCGGGAGCTTTTGAAGGAGGAGCGTGCCTCGACCCAGCGCGAGCGCGAAGAGCTGCGCGATGCGCTCAAGCGGATGGAGGACAAGGCCGCCGCCGTTGCCACGGACAATCGCCGCCTGCGGGCCGAGCGGGTGGCCGCGGCGGCCGAGCGCGACGAGATCCAGGGCACGCTCACCCGGCTGGAGGCCCGAACCCTGGGCACCGCCGACGAGGAGCGCACAGCCCTGGCCGAGCTTTTGTTGCGCATCGAGCATCAGCAGCAGAACTCCGAGAGGGCGCTGGTGGCGCTGTTGGAGCGCCGCGAAATCGACGATGATTTGGTGCGTCTGCGCCGCTATCAGGCCAGCCAG
>JBCDDO010000116.1:0-7925 GCA_039180245.1 Pseudomonadota bacterium
ACGGCGGCAACCGCTTCGCACACAAGCTCGCTCAGCTCGAACCGCTCGCGCGGGGGGGTGTGCTCGCTCATCTCGACGCGGTTAAGCGACATCAGATCGTCGACCAGACGCTCCATCCGGGCGGCCTGCTGGGCCATGATGCCCAAAAACTTGTCCCGGGCTTCGGGATCGTCCCGCGCCCGGTCGCGCAACGTGTCGATAAAGCCGATGATCGCGGTCAGCGGCGTGCGCAGCTCATGGCTGGCATTGGCCACAAAATCGGTGCGAAGCTGGTCGAGCCGCCGGTCGCGGGTGTGGTCTTCGATGACGACCAGCACCGGCCCGTCACCAACGCTGACATGCTGGCCGGGCAACCGGCTGAAATGTATCCGCAAGAACAGCTCGCGGCCGGGCAAGGTCACCGGCAGGTCGGATTCGGCCTGGGTCTCGCCGCGCAAGATCGCGCCGACCGTGTCCAGAAAGGCTGGCGCCCGCAAAACGCTGGAAAAATGCCGATTGCCTTTCAGCCGTGGAAACATCTCCAACGCGGCGGTGTTGGCATAGCTGACAAGCCCGTTCGCCTCGATCAGAAAAAGCGGGACCGGAAGGCGCGAAAGCATATCGCGCGCGCCCGGACGCAGCAGATCCACAGGGCCGGTGGGGGCATAGCCGCTGTCTCCATCCTGGGGTGCAGTGTCCCGCTCAAGCGCAATCAAAAGACCGGCAAGCGCAACCCCAAGAACCGCAAGCACGGCCGACACCGTCAGTGCGGTCATGTCAAACAGCGCGAGCAACACCGATGTGCCGCTCATCGCGCTGATCAAGAGTAGATGATGCCAGAAACGTAACGGCATGGGATCCAATCCCCCTTTGCCCGGGGGCCTATACCATGGCACAGAGGCTGGAAGAAACGGCAAAGAGGTTTACGTTTCTGTCATATTCACGCCGCTAAAGGGTGTCCTCAAGGACAGATGATCAAATACGCGCTAAAATGCAGCAATGGCCATGAGTTCGAGAGCTGGTTCCGCTCCAGCGCGGATTATGACGCCCTGATCGCGGCCGGTCATCTGACCTGCGCTGTTTGCGGCGTGAGCAGCGTTCAAAAAGCACTGATGACCCCTGGCGTTGCTGTGGCGGAGCCCGACCCGGCACCAGGGCGTGCCGGCGGCCGTGACGGCACCCCTCCCGCTGGTTCCACGCCCTCACCCGCCCCGGCCGGCGGCGCGGGACAGGCGCCGGCGCGCCCGCTGAGCGCCCCGGCTTCGCCCGCCGAACAGGCGCTGGCCGAACTTCGCCAGCGCGTCGAGGCACAGGCTGAGAATGTGGGCCAAGACTTCGCGGCCGAGGCCCGGCGCATACATGACGGCGAAGCGCCCGGACGTCCGATCTATGGCGAGGCGAGCCTGGCTGAGGCCCGGCAGCTTGCCGAGGATGATATCCCCGTTGTCCCGCTGCCATGGCGCAACCGGCGGTCGAGTTGACTTGCGGGCCATAGGCCTGCCCGATATGACGCGCGGACCGGTCCGTTTGAACAAGGTCCCGCCCGATGCCACGGCTCGTCATGAAGTTCGGCGGCACATCTGTTGCCGATCTCCCGCGCATTCGCAATGCCGCACAGAAGGTGCGTGCTGAGGTCGAGGCGGGCTATGATGTGGCCGTGATCGTTTCGGCCATGGCCGGGCGGACCAATGAGCTGGTGGGCTGGGTGCGCGAGATCGCCAAGCCCGAGGGGGCCAACCATCCCGGCTTTTACGATGCCCGCGAGTATGACGCGGTGGTCAGCGCGGGCGAGCAGGTCACCTCGGGGCTCATGGCGCTCAGCCTTCAGGAGCTGGGCGTGCCGGCGCGCAGCTGGCAGGGCTGGCAGGTGCCGCTGCGCGCATCCGGTGCGCATGGCGCGGCGCGGATCGAGGCGATCGAAACCGAAGCGCTGGAGCGCAAATTCGGCGAGGGCCTGCATGCGGTGATCTCGGGTTTTCAAGGCATTGCGCCGGATGGACGCATCGCCACCCTGGGTCGGGGCGGCTCGGACACCACAGCAGTGGCCTTTGCCGCAGCACTTGGTGCCGAGCGCTGCGACATTTATACTGACGTCAACGGCGTCTATACAACAGACCCGAGAATCACGGGCAAAGCGCGCAAGCTCGACCGCATCGCCTTTGAGGAGATGTTGGAGCTCGCCAGCCTCGGGGCGAAAGTCCTGCAAACGCGCTCGGTCGAACTGGCAATGCGCTACAAGGTCCGGCTGCGCGTGTTGTCGAGCTTCGAAGACGGGCCCGGAACACTGGTGTGCGACGAGGAGGAAGTCATGGAGAGCAATGTCGTGAGCGGCGTCGCGTTCCAGCGCGACGAGGCCAAAGTCACGCTGATCGGTGTCGACGACCGGCCAGGGGTGGCCGCCTCGATCTTCGGTCCGCTGGCCGCGGCGGGCGTCAATGTCGACATGATCGTGCAAAACATTTCCGAAGACGGTCAGACCGATATGACCTTTTCCTGTTCGGTTGAGGATGTGTCGCGCGCCCGTCGTGCGCTGGAAGAGGCGCAATCGGCGGGCCAAATCGGCTGGCGCCAGATCGTCGCCGATACCGAAGTAGCAAAGGTCTCGATTGTGGGCATCGGCATGCGCTCGCATTCCGGCGTCGCGCAGAAAATGTTCTCAACGCTGGCCGCCGAAGGGGTCAACATCAAGGTGATCACAACCTCCGAGATCAAGGTCTCGGTGCTGATCGACCGCAAGTATATGGAGCTGGCCGTGCAGGCGCTCCATGACGCGTTCGCGCTCGAAGGCGCGGGCTGATGGTCGGCTGGGGCTCGCAGCCCGACACCAGAAGCAAGGGCGTCAACAGCCGGGTTCTGCTCAAGCGGCTCTCGGCGGTGATGGCCGAACAGGGCTCGGGGCAAGAGCGTCTGGACCGGATTGTGCGGATGATCGCCACCTCGATGGTGGCTGAGGTCTGCTCGGTCTATCTGCGGCGCGACGAGAAAACGCTGGAGCTTTGCGCGACCGAGGGTCTGCGCGCGGACGCGGTGCATGTCAGCCGGCTGCGGCTTGGCCAGGGTCTGGTCGGCCGCATCGCCGAAGAGGTCAAACCCGTCAACACCGCCGATGCCCCGCGCGAAAAGGGCTTTCGCTATCTCGAGGAGACGGGCGAGGAGATCTATTCAAGCTTTCTGGGCGTGCCCATCCAGCGTCTTGGCGAGGCGATGGGGGTTCTCGTCGTCCAAACCCGCGAGGCACGGCGATTTTCGGAAGATGAGGTGCACGGGCTGGAGGTCGTGGCCATGGTTCTGGCCGAAATGACCGAGCTCGGCGCCTTTGTCGGCACCGGGGCAATGGAGGTTGCCGCCATGCACCGCCGCCCGGTGCATTTGCGCGGGGTTTCGGGGCAGGAGGGCGTTGCCATCGGCACGGTGGTTCTGCATGAGCCCAACATCGTTGCCGAAACCCCGGTCGCCGAGGACACCGAAGCCGAGCGCGCGCGGCTGATGAAGGCCGTCGAATCCCTCCGCCTCGAGATCGACCGAATGCTTGAAAATGAGGTGATGAAGGGCTCGGGCGAGCATCGCGAAGTGCTCGAGGCCTACCGGCTTTTTGCCCATGACAAGGGCTGGCTGCGGCGGATGGACGAGAACATCGAGCGCGGCCTGTCGGCCATTTTGGCGGTCGAGAAGGAGCAGTCCGAAACCCGGGCGCGGATGGAACGCATCGCCGATCCCTATTTCCGCGAGCGTCTGCATGATCTCGACGATCTTGCCAATCGACTGCTGCGCCATGTCGCCGGGGTGGATGGGGCGCGCAACGAATTGCCGCCCGATGCCATTCTGGTTGCCCGCAGCATCGGACCGGCCGAGCTTTTGGATTATGGGCGGGGCCTGAAAGGGCTGGTGATGGAGGAGGGCTCGGTCGGCAGCCATGCCGCTGTTGTCGCCCGGGCGCTCGCCATCCCGCTGGTCATCCAGACCCCCCGCATCACCCGCGAGGCGCAAAACGGCGACCGCATCCTTGTCGATGGCGAGCTTGCGGTGGTGCATCTGCGGCCGGAAGAGAGCGTGGCCAACGCTTTTGCGGAGAAGGTCGCCATGCGCACCCAGGCGCAGGAGGCCTATGCGGCGCTGCGCGATCTGCCGGCCCAGACCCGGGATGGCGTGCGCGTGGCGCTTTTGATGAATGCGGGGTTGCTGGCCGATCTGCCGTCGCTGCCGACCTGCGGGGCCGAGGGTGTCGGGCTTTACCGCACCGAGCTGCAATTTCTGGTGCGCAGCCGGGTGCCGCGCCGGGCCGATCAGGCGCAGTTCTACGCCCGGGTTCTGGATGCCGCGGCAGGCAAGCGGGTCATCTTTCGCACGCTCGATATCGGCTCGGACAAGGTGCTGCCGAACATGAAGCGGCAGGAGGAGCCGAACCCGGCCATGGGCTGGCGGGCAATCCGGCTGGGGCTGGAGCGGCGGGGCATGATGCGCATGCAGATCCAGGCCTTGCTGCGCGGCGCCCAGGGCCGCCCGATGTCGATCATGTTTCCCTTTGTGGCCCAGCTTGAGGAATATGAGCGGGCCCGCGAGCTCGTCGAGCGGGAGATTGCGGCCGAGCGTGCGCTGGGCCACAGCCTGCCCGACCGGGTCGAGATCGGCGCGATGCTGGAGACGCCCAGCCTGGCCTTCGCCCCGGACCGGTTCTTCGAGATCACCGATTTCATCTCGATCGGCGGCAACGATCTCAAGCAGTTCTTCTTTGCGGCCGATCGGGAGAATGAGCGGGTGCGCCGCCGCTACGACACCCTCAATGTTAGCTATCTGGGCTTCATCGAGCATGTGGTGCGGCGCTGCGCGGATGCCCGGACCCCGCTGTCGTTTTGCGGCGAGGATGCCGGCCGCCCGGTCGAAGCGCTGGCTCTGTCGGCCATCGGCATGCGCACGCTCTCGATGCGTCCCGCCTCGATCGGCCCGGTCAAACGGCTCCTGCGCGCGGTCGATCTGCGGGCGGTGCGTGAGGTGATCGATGTCGCGCGAACCTCTGGGGCGATGAGTGTCCGGCCGGCACTGACGGCCTGGCTGCGCGAGGTCGGCGCGCCGATCTGACCGGTCAGGATTGCCGCGCGGTGCGCCCGCCATGCCGAGAACGGGTCAGCCGGCCAGAAGGCGCGCCACCTCCAGCCGCAGATCCGCAGTTGCAAACGGTTTGGCGATGAAGCCGTCCGCGCCCAGTCCAAGCCCATGCTCGGCATCGCCGCGCCGGCCCGACGCCGTCATCATCAAGATCTTTGTCCGGGCCAGTGCCGGATCGCGCCGGATCGCGGCACATACCTCATAGCCCGAGCGGCGCGGCAGCATCACATCGAGCAGCACAAGGTCGGGCGGCTCTTCAGCGACCGCCTCGAGAGCGGCCTGGCCATCCGCCACGGATCGCGACATATAGCCCTGGCCGGCCAAAAGATGCTCCAGCGCCAGGGCGATGTTGATCTCATCCTCGACGATCAGCACCAATGGCGGGCGGTCTGCATCCGGTGTGGCCGACAGCCTCGGGTCCGCCATCGCTTAGCCCTGGCCCGCGCTGCGGCGCACCAGCGCGCCGAGGGCATCGGCAATCTCAGCGATCCCTGACATCGCATCGACACGGGCCAGACGGCCGGTCGCGGCGTAATGCGCAAGCAGTGGCGCGGTTTCGGCATGATAGGCCCGCAGACGGTCGTGCACGATGCCCGGGCTGTCATCGGTCCGGCGGGCGAAGGAGCTCCCCTCACAGACATCGCACACCCCCTCGATCTGCGGGCGCTTGAAGCGGTCGTGATATCCCTCGCCGCAGGTCGCACAGGTGTAGCGGCCCGAGATGCGGTCGATCATCAGCGCGTCATCGACCTCCATCGAGACTGCCAAGCCGAGCCGGCGACCCTGAGAGTGCAACAAACCGTCCAGCGCGTCGGCCTGGGCGATCGTGCGTGGAAAGCCGTCGAAAATCACCCCGGCGGCGGTGTCGGGCGCGTCCAGCCGATCGGCAACGACCGCAATGACCGTTTCGTCCGGCACCAGACCGCCGGCCGCCATCACCGCCTGTGCCGCCAGCCCTGCCGGAGAACCGGCGGCGGAGGCGGCACGCAGCAGCTCCCCGGTTGAGAGCTGAACCAGCCCGAAGGTTTGGGTCAGCCTGCGCGCCTGCGTGCCCTTGCCGGCTCCGGGCGGCCCCAAGAGCACAAGATCGAGCGGGCACCCGCCAGGGGGCGCGCCAAGGCTCGCCTCCGAGGCCGGGCTGCGAGCCGCGTCGCGCGCTTCAGCCACGATTCAGTCGGTTCTCGACCAGATCGTCGACCACCGCCGGTTCGGCCAGCGTCGAAGTGTCGCCAAGGCTCGACGCGTCATTTTCGGCGATCTTGCGCAGGATCCGCCGCATGATCTTGCCCGAGCGCGTCTTGGGCAGCCCCGGCGCCCATTGCAAAAGATCGATGGAGGCAATCGGCCCGATCTCGCCGCGCACCCATTTCACGAGCTCTTTCTTGAGATCGTCGGTATAGGCCTGCCCCTCCATCAAGGTGACATAGGCGTAGATCCCCTGTCCCTTGATGTCATGCGGATAGCCCACAACCGCCGCCTCTGCCACGGATGTATGGGCCACCAGAGCGCTTTCGATCTCGGCCGTGCCCATCCGATGCCCCGAAACGTTCAGCACATCGTCCACGCGCCCGGTGATCCAGTAATACCCATCGGCGTCGCGCCGGCAGCCGTCGCCGGAAAAGTAATAGCCTTGATACTGGGAGAAATAGGTCTCCACGAAGCGGTTGTGATCGCCCCAAACCGTGCGCATCTGACCCGGCCAGCTGTCGGCGATGGCCAGTACGCCTTCGGCCGCCACGCTGGTGATCTCCTCGCCACTTTGCGGGTCCAGCACCACGGGTTTGACGCCGAAAAACGGTTTCGTGGCCGAACCGGGCTTGGTCGCCACCGCGCCGGGCAAGGGCGTGATCAGGATGCCGCCGGTTTCGGTTTGCCACCAGGTGTCGACGATCGGGCAACGGCGCTGGCCCACGACCCGGTCATACCAATCCCACGCCTCCGGGTTGATCGGCTCGCCCACCGTGCCAAGGATGCGCAATGCCGACAGGTCGCATTTTGACACGAACCCCTCGCCCTTGCCCATCAGCGCCCGAATGGCGGTGGGCGCGGTATAGAAGATGTTGACATTGTGCTTCTCGCAGACCTGCCAGAACCGCGACGCGTCCGGCCAGGTCGGCACCCCTTCAAACATCAGCGTCGTCGCGCCATTGGCCAGGGGGCCGTAGAGAATGTAGCTGTGCCCGGTCACCCAGCCGACATCGGCCGTGCACCAGTAAACTTCGCCCTCCTTGTAGTCGAAGACGTATTGATGGGTGATTGCGGCAAAGGTGATGTAGCCGCCGGATGTGTGCAGAACCCCCTTCGGTTTGCCGGTGCTGCCGGAGGTGTAGAGGATAAAGAGCGGATCCTCGGCTGCCATTTCGACGGGCGGGCAATCGTCCGAGACGCGCTCCATCTCCTCATGCAGCCAATGGTCGCGCTCGGCATTCCAGGGAACCTCGCCGCCGGTGCGGCGAACCACAAGCAGCTTGACGCCGGACAGCTTGTCCATCGCAAGATCGGCATTGGCCTTCAGCGGCGTGGCACGGCCGCCTCGCGGCGCCTCATCGGCCGTGATCACCAGCTTGGCGCCGCAATCCTCGACCCGGCTGGCCAGGGCATCCGGCGAGAAGCCGGCAAACACCACCGAATGCACAGCCCCGATCCGCGCACAGGCCAGCATCGCATAGGCCGCCTGTGGGATCATGGGCAGGTAGATCACCACGCGGTCGCCCTTTTCGATCCCTAAGGCCTTCAGAACATTCCCGAATTTCGTGACATTGTGGTGCAGCTCTTCATAGGTGATGTGCTGTGCGATGCCCGGATCGTCGCTTTCCCAGATGATCGCGGTCTGATGCGCGCTC
>JBCDDO010000117.1:0-7910 GCA_039180245.1 Pseudomonadota bacterium
CAGCTCCAGGCATCGGTGCCGGTCACGCGCACGCCCCGTTCGGTGAGATAGAGCGTGGCTTCGCGCCCCATCCCGCAGCCCGTCGCAACATAGGCCGGCGTGCCATAGGCCGCCGCCGCGGCGGTGTTGACCAGCACGATGTCCCCGGCGGCAAGCTCATGCCCGATGCGGGCCAGCTCGGCCTCCACATCGGCGGCCCTGGCGACATAGCCATCCGCAAAGGCCCGAAAATCCAACTTGACCCCGCGACCCCAGCACCAGTCAAGCGGGATCTCGTCGATGGTCAGCGCCCGCTTGCCGCCATCCATGGTGGAGTGAAAATGATAGGGCGCGTCGAGATGCGTGCCGTTATGCGTCGACAAGGTGACCTGCTCGATCGCCCAGCCCTCGCCGCCCGGAAGCTGGTCGCGGGTGACCCCGGGGAAAAAGCTCAAAACCTGGGCGGCGGTCTCGTCATGGGTCATATAGGCGATCTTGGGCGCAAACCCGGGCGGGTCGGAATGCTCGGTGTTCTCAAGCGGGCGGGCCAGATCAATGAGCGGCATCTCAACTCTCCTTAGCGGCCCAAAAGACCGGTTGCGAGGGGCGGATAGGCAATGACCATCGCAAGGCAGACCAGCATCATCAGCGCAAAGGGCGCCGCGCCCACGAAAATGTCGGCAAGGCTGACCCGGGCATCGTCGAGCGTGGCCTTGATCACATAGACCGAGATCCCGACAGGCGGCGTCAGCAGGCCGATTTCGACGGCTATCACCGTCACGATGCCAAACCAGATGAGATCGACATTCAGCTGGGTGACCACGGGCAGCATCAGCGGCACCAGGATCAGCATGATCGAGCTGCTGTCCAGGATCATGCCCATCACGATGACGACCAGGCAATAGAGCAGGATCAGGCCCAGCACCGAGACATCCATGCCCGCCACCATGCTGCCAAACCCCGCCGGCACGCCTGAAAAGGCCAGCATGCGTGAATACATCTGTGCCGCGATGATCAGAAAGCAGATGGCGGCGGTGATCATGCCGGTTTCAACCAGCACCCGCCACAGCCCCGGGGCCGAGAGCCGCCGCTTCAAAAGCCCGATGACGAGCGCGCCGGCCGTGCCGATGGCGCCGGCCTCCACCGGGGTGAAAAAGCCCAGATAAATGCCGCCCAGCACCAGCGCGATCAACAGCGCGATCGGCAGGCCCTTGGCCAGCAGCGCCCGCGCATCGGGCTCTTCTTGGCCGGCGCCGAGCTTGTGGCCGACAAAGCCGGGCGCGAGCACTGCCATCGCGACCGTGCCGATGGCAAACAGCGCGGCCAGCACCAGCCCCGGGCCCAGCCCGGCCAGGAAGAGATCGCCAATGTTCTGTTCGGTCAGCAGCCCGTAGAGGATCAGCAGCAGGCTGGGCGGGATCAGCATGCCAAGGACCGAGCTTCCGGCCACCAGCCCCACCGAAAACCGGGTATTGTAGCCATGGCGGCTGAGCTCGGGCACGGCGATCTTGGTGAACACCGCCGCTGAGGCGATCGAGATGCCGGTGATCGCCGCAAAGATCGTGTTGGCAGCGATGGTGCCGACGCCGAGCCCGCCCTTCAGGCGCTTGAACATGGCATTGGCCACATCGAACGCGTCGCGCCCCATACCGCTTTCCGAGACGATAAAGCCCATCAGCACAAAGACCGGCACCACACCGAAGAAATAGCTTGAGATCGCATCATTCGCCGCCAACCCCAGCATCTTTGCGGCCAAGAGCGCATTGCCCTTGATCGCCCAGACCCCCAGGAACGAGCACAGGATGAGGGCGACCGGCACATAAAGCCCGCCCAGCACCAAGGCTCCCATCCCCAAAAGGCTGGCAATGCCGATGGCAAAATCGGTCACGCGGGCGGGTCCGGATGCAGCGGACCCTGGCCGGGATCAAGCGCCTCAGGCTGCAAAAACCGGCGCAGAATGCGGGCCAGGAATTGCAGCGCCAGCAGGCTGGCCCCGATCAGGATCATCAGCTTCACGGGCCAGGTCGGGAAGGTGACATTCCCCACCGAGCCCACAAAATCCCCGCGCGCGATTGACCGGGTGAGGATTGGGAAATGGGCATAGAGGATCGCACCGACGACCAGGATGCCGAGGCATTCATAGAAGGTCTCCAGCGCCGCGGCGAGCCGCGGGCGGCGGCGGATCAAGAGGTTGATCAGCCCGTCCGACCGGGTCAGCCGTCCGGCCTTCAGGGCCTGCGGCACCTGCAGGAAAACGATTGCGACGATGGACAGCGACACCATCTCGGGCACGCCGGGCAAAGGCTGGCCAAAGGCCTCGCGCCCCGCCACGTCAATGCAGATGATCGCAACCAGCGCCACAATCAGCAGCGTGCCGATGATGTTGGCACCCTGCGTGGCCCAGTCGAGCCCCCGCAGGATGCGCGCGACCTGGGTCATTCCTTATCCCAGTCCCGCAGCGGGGTGGCGCCCGCCTTGCGCATGGCGTCGAGATAGAGCCCCATCATGGCGCTGCCATGCTTGTTCTGGGCATCGAGCCCGTCAGCCCAGACAGCAGCGGCATTGTCCATGCCATTGGCCCATTCAAGCCGCATGGCGTCGGAGGCGGTGGCAACGGTGGCCCCGGCTTCCTCCATTTTGGCCAGGGCGAGGGCCACGAACCCTTCCAGATCGGCCAGGTACCAGGCCATTGCCGCATCGGCGCCGGCACGAAACGCGGCCTGAACCTCGGCATCCAGCCCGTCCCACCAATCCTTGTTGGCGCAGATCGCACCGGCAAACTGCGCACCCAGGCCGAACTTGGTGATATGCGGCGCCACCTCATAGAGCTTGCCCGGGAAGGCGGCCGAGGCAAAGACGATCACCCCGTCATAAACCCCGGTCTGCAGCTCGTTGTAATAGGTGGTGAGGTTCCCCTGAACGCCCACCGCGCCTGTGCCCGACAGCCAGTTGATGGCCGGGCCAGGGGCTGCGATCTTGCGCCCCTCCAGATCGGCAAGCGAAGTGATCGGGAAGGTCGTCATAAGCAGATAATCGTCGATGGCCGTCGGCGAGCCGAGATAGACGACATTGTTCTCGGTATAGGCCTCCAGCATTCGCGGATCGTTGAGGTGCAGATCGTGCAGCACTTCGGTCACCAGATTGACGTCGGCGCTCACAAATGGGGTGTAATAGGTGACGTTTTGCACCGCGAGCTTGGCCGGATCGAAGAGCGACGAGCAGATGCCGATCTCGGCCAGGCCCGCCTCAAGCGCTTCGAGCTCTTCCCCGACGCCGGCAATCGCGCCGCCATATTGCTCGGAGGCCGAGAGCGTGTGGCCGAGTTTTTCCAGCTCCGCCGTGACGGTCGGAATATAGACCTCCGGAAACTGTCTGACCCAGCGAAAGATCGGCGGATGGCCGGCCACGATGGTGACCGAATAGCTGTCGGCCCGGGCCGTCGACGGCACGGTCAGCGCGAGGCCCGACAGCGCAAGGCCCGACAGGGCAAGGCCCAGCGACAGCGCGCCAAGAATGGTTGCTTTCATGATCTCCTCCCACGGATCCTTTGCGCGGGTGCGCCCGCGTCGGTCTGTGCTTGAACCTAGGCCAAAGCGGCGATGCCGGGAAATGAACAATTGCACTGACACTCATTGATCAGAATGATGGCTCGATGCATCTCGATAACTTTGATCTCAACCTGCTTGTCGGCATCGACGCGCTGATGCGCCACAAAAGCGTGACCGCTGCAGCCCAAGAGCTGCACATCACCCAATCGGCGATGAGCAGCGCACTGAAGCGGGCGCGCCGGCATTTCGCCGACGAGATCCTCTATTACGATGGGCAGCATATGGTCCCCACCCCGTTCGGGCGCGATCTTCAGGCGCTGGTCCCAGAGATGATCGCATCGCTCAGGGCTCTCTCGCGGATGCGCGCACAGGGCTCGATCGAGCGGGTGGAGCGGCAGTTCACCATCATTGCCTCGGACTATGTCGCGGCCGTCTATATCGCTGCGCTCAGCCGGCAATTGGCCCGGGTTGCGCCGGGCCTGTCATTGGCCGTGCTGCCCTTCACGCAGGAAGCGCTGCGCCGGTTCCATGCCGGCAGCATCGATTTTCTGATTGCGCCGAAATCGGCAACCATTGAGGGCGAGGCCGATCTGCTCTTTGAAGACGGGTTCCGATGCGTGCTGTGGCGCGACAACCCGGCTTTGTCCGCCGGGTTGACGGCCGATGCGTATCTCTCCGCCTCCCACATCCTCACGAATTTCTTTCTGGAAGAGGGCAAGAGCCATTTCGAGCGGTGGCTGGCCGACAATGGCCACAGCGTCCGCATCGTCGCCTCGCTGCCCAGCTTCGTGCTGCTGCCCCATTACGTCAGCGGCACCACACGCGTGGCAACCATCCACCAACGGCTGGAGCCGCATTTCGAGGCACACAAGGATCTTGTCTTTGTCGACACGCCGCTGCCGGTGCCACCGCTGCAGGAATACCTCGTCACCAACCGCATTCAGCGCCACGACACCGAGGCAATGCTGCTGCGCAGCATCATGCATGAGGTCGCCGCGGAACTGCCGCCGCGCACTGTGAACTAGGCCCGGTCGTGGGCGTCGGCGCCGTGGATTCACGAACGCATATACACCCCGTTGCACAAACGCCCCGTTGCACAAACGCCCCGTCGCGCGCTCAGAGCGCGAGCCGATAGGCGCGGATCGCGTTGCCCCCGAACACCGCCTGGCGCACTGGCGCGTCGAGCGCGCCGCACAATGCCTCGGCCGCCGCGCGCCATTCGCCATATTCGGCAGCCAACCGCACCACCGGCCAATCCGAGCCCCAGATCACGCGGGACGGCCCGAAGGCTTCCAGCACCGTGTCGGCCCAGGGGCGCAGATCGCTTAGCGTCCAGCCCGGCGCTGCCTCGGTGACGAGGCCGGACAGCTTCACATAGGCGCCCGTTCCGGCCAGACGGCGCATGCCCTCGGCCCAGCCTGCAAACCCGGCCATGCCATCGCGGATCTGCGGCTTCATGCAATGATCGACCACCACGCGCATGTCCGGATGCCGATCCAGCAGCGTCGCGAAATTGGGCAGATGCTGCGGAAAGCCCAGCGCGTCTAAGGTAAGGCCGAGCTCAGTCAGCGCCTCGAAACCCCAGGCCACGTCCGCGCGCAGCATCCAGTCGACATCCGGGATGTCCTGGATCATCGGCCGCAGACCGACGAATTTGGGATGTGCGGCAAAGCGGTCGAGATGCCGGCGATGGGCGGGGTCCTCGAAATCGACCCAGCCGACCACTCCGGCAATGCGCGGATCGGCATCGGCAAGGCCCAGCATGTATTCGGTTTCTTCGATGCTGGGCGCGGCCTGGACCAGAACGGTCGCATCGATCCCGTGGGCGGCGAGATGCGGGGCGAGATCGGCCGGGCCATAGGGGCGGGCGAGCACGGGGTTGTCCTTGGGCATCCAGCCATAATCGCCGCGCGCCGGATGCCAGTAATGCTGATGCGCGTCGATCTGCATGGGCCTAGGCCTCGCCCGGGGGCGCATCGGTGGGCGCATCTGGGGGCGCCTCGGTGGGCGCATCGGGGCGCATCAGCCCGTCGGCCTTCAGCTCGGCCCAAAGCGCTGCTGGGATCCGCGCGGCGGCCACCGCGGCATTGCCGATCATCTGGCCCAGGCTCTGCCCGCCAGGGATGACCGAGACCACGCTGGGATGCATCAGCGGAAAGCGAAACGCCGCCTCGATCAGCGGCACGCCATGGGCCGCACAAACCGCCTCGATGCGCCGCACCCGCTCAAGCACCGCCTCCGGCGCGGGATCGTAATTGTAGAACGCGCCCGGCACCGGGCCGGTCGCCAGAATGCCTGAATTATAGGGCCCGCCGATCACGATGCCGATGCCCCGTGCCTCGCAAAGCGGCAGGAAGCTGATCAACGCCTCTTGTTCCAAGAGCGTGTAGCGCCCAGCCAGCAGGAAGAGGTCGAAATCCCCCTGCTCGGCCAGGGTCTGGCAGACCTCCCATTCATTCACACCGGCGCCGAAGGCCGCGATCACCCCCTCCTCGCGCAGCCGCATCAGCGCGTGATAGCCGCCCGACGGCCCCATCAGCGTGGCAACATGCGCATCGACCGCGGCGCGCGAGCCATGATTGGCGACATCGATGTCATGGACATAAAGAATGTCGATCCGGTCCGCCCCCAGCCGCTCCAGCGAGAGCTCGACCGAGCGCAGAACCCCGTCATGAGTGAAATCGTAAACCTCGCGCCGGGCCGGCACCTCGAACCATTTGTCGGGGTCCATCCGGTCCTCAGGCGCGCAGACCTGCAAAAGCCGACCCACCTTGGTCGACAACACATATTCGTCGCGCGGCCGCCCGCGCAGGGCCCGGCCCAGCCGCCGCTCCGACAGGCCCAGCCCATAGAGCGGTGCCGTGTCGAAATGCCGAACACCGGCTTCCCAGGCCGCCTCCAGCGTGGCATCGGCCTCGGCCTCGGAAATCGCGTGGTAGAGATTGCCCAAAGGGGCGGTGCCGAACCCAAGCTCGGTGAAAGTGAGCCCGCCAGTGCCGCGCCTGTCCCACGCCCTTGTCCGCATCATTTCACCGCCCCCGCTGCCATGCCCTGGATGATGTATTTCTCCAAGACGATGCCGATCACGATCAGCGGCGCGATGGCGGCGGTCGAAAGGGCGGCCATCGACCACCAGTTGATCCCCTGGCTGCCGGTCTGCGAGGCGACCATCACCGGCAGGGTCTTGGCATCGGTTGAGGTCAGCAGGGCCGCGAAGAAATACTCGTTCCAGGTCAGCACCAGGCTCAAAAGGAAGGCCGCCACCATACCTGGCAGGGCAATGGGCAGGATGATGTTGAGAAAGGTGCCCCAGACGCCCAGCCCATCGACCATCGCTGCCTCGTCAAGCTCGGTGGGGATGTTGAGGAACTGGTCGCGCATGATCCAGATGACGATGGGCAGCACGGTGAGGGTGTAAAGCGCAATGAGCCCGATGCGCGTGTCGAGCAGCGCAAGCTCTTTATAGAGCACCAGGAAGGGCAGCGCCAAAACCACCGGCGGCAGGATCAGCTGCGACAGAAAGAAAAACAGGATGTCGTGGTTGCGCATGAACCCAAAGCGGTAGTTGAACCGGCTGAGCCCATAGGCGGCGAGCGATCCCAGCGCGACCGCGAGCGCGGAGGAGGAGACCGACACGACGATGGAGTTCCAAAACCGGCTCAGAAACTCCTCGCGCACCGTGCTGACCTGGCCCAACGCTTCCGGAGACAGGCCCAGCGAGCGGAACCCCAGCCAGGTGGGCAGGAAATCGACCCAGGGGATCAGGTTGCCCTGCATCACGTCGCGCGCGACCTTGAAGGAGGTGGTGATGGTCCAAAAGATCGGGAACAGGCAGAAGATCGCCCAGGTGATCAGTGCTGCATAGATCAGCCCGCGCGCCAGCCACCATTTGGCGCGAAAGGCGCGGTCGGCGGGGCTGTCTTCGAAAATCTGCGCCTCGGCGGTCATGCGGCCCTGCCCTCAATCGGTTTCCGTGCGCATCCAGCGGCGGGTCAGGCCGATGAAGCTCGCCATCACGATGATGATCAGCACCAGATACACCACCGCCAGCAGGGTGCCGTAGCCGACATTCGAGCGGTCGCGATACTCGCGGAACACGAAGGACGTCACACTGTCGGTCGCCCCGCCCGGCCCGCCGGAGGTCACATTGATGATGATATCGGCCAGCTTGAGCTTGAAGATGATGCGGATCAGCAGCGCCGTGATCGAGACCGGGATCATCAGCGGGAAGATCACCTCGCGAAAGCGCTGCCAGGGGGTGGCGCCATCGACCTTGGAGGCCTCGATCACCTCGCGGTCCAGCGTCTGCAGACCCGCAAGAAGGATCACCATCATCAGCGGGATCCAGGTCCAGGCATCCATGATCATGATGGTGGCCTTGGC
>JBCDDO010000118.1:0-7902 GCA_039180245.1 Pseudomonadota bacterium
CGCCAAGCTCGACCGATTCCAGGTTCTGATAGGCAAGCTCGGCGTGACCACGGTCGACCATTATTTCGACACGCTGGGCGGCATCGCCCGGGCGGTGAAACGCGCGCGGGGGCAGGAGACGCCGGTCTATATCGGCGATCAGACCCGCGGCGATGGCAAGATCCGCACGCTCGCCGATCAGGTCGCGCTTGAGACCCGGTCGCGCGCGCTCAACCCCAAATGGTTCGAGGGGCTCTTGCAGCATGGTCATGAGGGCGTGCGCCAGATCGAGGCGCAGGTGACCAACACGCTGGGCTGGTCGGCCACCACGGGCCAGGTCGACCCTTGGGTCTATCAGCGCCTGACCGAGACTTTTGTGCTGGATGAGGAGATGCGCCGGCGGCTGGCCGCGCTGAACCCGGCAGCCAGCGCCCGCATGGCCGGGCGGCTGATCGAAGCCACCGAACGGAATTACTGGCAGCCCGATGAAGAAACGCTCGAGGCCCTGCGCCGCGGAGCCGACGAGATCGAAGATGCGCTGGAAGGAATAAGTGTCGCGGCCGAATAGGCGCGCGGCGGGAAAGGAACTGGCATGAGCCCGCTTGACAACAGACGACCTCCCAGCTTGCCGCGCCGCGGTGAGGATGGCGAAGGCTCGCTTCAAGTCCATCAGGACGCGTCGATGAAGATCGAAGGGGCGAAGGTCTTTTCGGTCTATGGCAAGGGCGGGATCGGCAAATCGACCACCTCCTCGAACCTCTCGGTCGCGTTTTCCAAGCTCGGCAAACGGGTCTTGCAGATCGGCTGCGACCCCAAGCATGACAGCACCTTCACCCTGACCGGGCATCTGCAGCCCACGGTGATCGACATTCTCAAGGAGGTGGATTTCCACCCCGAGGAGCTGCGCCCCGAGGATTTCGTCACCGAAGGCTTCAACGGCGTAAAATGTGTGGAGGCGGGCGGTCCGCCCGCGGGCACGGGCTGCGGCGGCTATGTGGTCGGCCAAACCGTGAAGCTGCTCAAGCAGCACCACATGCTGGAAGACACCGATGTGGTGATCTTCGATGTGCTGGGCGATGTGGTCTGTGGCGGGTTTGCAGCGCCCCTGCAACATGCCGACAGGGCGGTCATCGTCACCGCCAATGATTTTGACTCGATCTATGCGATGAACCGGATCATTGCGGCCGTGCAGGCCAAGGCGCGCAACTACAATGTGCGGCTGGCCGGCTGCGTGGCCAATCGCAGCCGCGACACCGACGAGGTCGACCGCTACTGCGCCACAGTGGGCTTCAAGCGCATCGCACATATGCCGGATGTCGACGCGATCCGCCGCTCGCGGCTCAAGAAGAAGACGCTTTTCGAGATGCCGGATGATGAAGACATCGTCCATTGCCGGGCCGAATATGTCCGTCTGGCCGAGACGCTGTGGGCCGGGACCGAGCCGCTGGCCCCGGCGCCGCTGCCCGACCGCGACATCTTTGAACTGCTCGGGTTCGATTGAGGGAGCCAGCCAATGTCCGACCCGACGGCGAACAGCAGCTATTCCGCCACACGCGCCCGGCTTGAGGACTATTTTGACGGCACCGCCGCCGAGACCTGGGCGCGGCTGACCTCCGATGCGCCGGTCAGCCGGATCCGCCGCACCGTGCGCGCCGGCCGCGACCGGATGCGCGATGCGCTGTTGTCGCGCCTGCCCACCGATCTGCGCGGCAGGCGGGTTCTTGATGCCGGCTGCGGCGCGGGGCAGGCTGCGGCGATCCTGGCGGCGCGCGGCGCGGAAGTTGTGGCCGTCGACATCTCGCCCAGCCTTCTGCAGGTCGCCATTGAGCGCACGCCCGCCAGCCTGCGCGGTCGGATCACCTTTTTGACGGCCGATATGACCGATCCCGGCCTGGGCCGGTTTGACCATGTGTTGGCGATGGACAGCCTCATCCACTACCGCGCCGGCGACATCGCCGCCACGCTTGACCGGCTGGCTGCCAGCACGTCCGGCCGCATCGTCTTTACCGTTGCACCGCGCAACCCGTTGCTGAGCACGATGCACGCGGTGGGCAAGCTCTTCCCGCGCTCCAACCGCTCACCGGCAATCGTTCCGGTCTCCGATCAGCGGCTTGCGCGCGAGATCTCGGCGTTGCCGGTGGCAGGCGCACGGCACCTGCGCCGGATCGAGCGGGTGAGCTCGGGCTTTTACATCTCCCAGGCGATGGAGCTTAGTCCGTGAGCCGCACGGCCCGCCCGCAAGAGCCGCACCCGCTGAGCCGGATCAGTCAGCGCTACCTGCCCTTTGCGGATGCGGGCTCGCCAAATCTTCCGCTGGGCCAGCTTTTGCGGCTGTCGCTGTTCCAGGTCTCGGTCGGGATGGCCACGGTGATGCTGTTGGGCACGCTCAACCGGGTGATGATCGTTGAGCTGAGCGTGCCGGCCTTTCTGGTCGCCATCATGGTCGCGCTCCCCGTGCTCATCGCGCCGTTTCGCGCCCTTCTGGGCTTTCGGTCCGACAATCACCGCTCGGCCATCGGTTGGAAGCGGGTGCCCTATATCTGGTTCGGCTCGCTGTGGCAGTTCGGCGGGCTCGCCGTTATGCCCTTTGCGCTGATCGTCTTGTCGGGCGATCAGACGGTCGGGCCGTCCTGGGCGGGCGAGGCCTTGGCGGCTTTGGCCTTTCTGATGACCGGGCTGGGGATGCACATGACCCAGACCGCCGGGCTGGCGCTTGCCTCGGACCGGGCCAGCGAGGAGACGCGGCCGCGCGTGGTTGCCCTGCTTTACGTGATGTTTCTGTTGGGCATGGCGGTTTCGGCGGTGGTGATCGGCTGGCTTCTGGCCGAGTTCTCGGCGCTGCGCCTCATCCAGGTGGTGCAGGGCGCCGCTGTGGCCACGCTGGTCATCAATGTGATTGCGCTTTGGAAGCAAGAGCAGGTGCGCCCGATGACGCTGGCCGAGCGGGCCGCGCCGAAACCTCGGTTTGCCGATGCCTGGCGCGACTATGCGGCAGGCGGGCAAGCCGGGCGGCTTTTGGCGGTGGTGCTGATCGGGACGATGGCCTTCCAAACCCAGGATGTGCTGCTCGAGCCCTATGGCGGCGAGATCCTGGGTCTCTCGGTCTCGGCAACCACGCTCTTGACCGCGCTCTGGGCGCTGGGCGCGCTGGCAGGCTTTGTGCTGGCTGCGCGCTGGCTCGGCGCCGGGCAGAACCCCTACCGGCTTGCCGCGCGCGGGCTGATCGCTGGCATAGCGGCCTTTTCGGCGGTGATCTTTGCTGCCCCACTTGGCTCGGCGCCGCTTTTCTTTGCCGGTGCCCTGGCAATCGGGTTTGGCGGTGGGCTCTTTGCTGTGGCCACGTTGACGGCGGCTATGACCATGCCGGTTGCCGGCGCAGCCGGCCGCGGCCTGGCGCTGGGCGCCTGGGGTGCGGCGCAGGCCACGGCCGCGGGCCTGGGCGTGGCGCTGGGCGGCGGCCTGCGCGACGTCGTCAACAGCCTTGCGCTGTCCGGCCAGCTCGGCCCCGCGCTCAACGGCCCGGCCAGCGGCTATTCGGTGGTCTACCATCTGGAGATCGCGCTGCTTTTTGTCACGCTCATCGCGTTGGGCCCGCTGGTGCGGCGCCGGGCGCAGACCGCAAATCAAGGCCCCGGCAAGATCGGTCTTGCCGAGCTTCCAACCTGACCTGCTGACTGGAGGACCCTGCCATGACTTTCAGCGCTTTGGGCGAAATCGACCTCGCTCTCATCTCGCTCTATCTCTTCTGGCTCTTCTTTGCCGGGCTGGTGATCTGGCTTCAGCGCGAAAACATGCGCGAGGGCTATCCGCTTGAGGATGACGACGCCAACGTCTCCAGCAGCCAGGGCGCTTATGGGCTGCCATCGACCAAAACCTTCGCGCTGCCCCATGGCCGGGGCGAGGTGACCGTGCCCGATGAACAGCCCGAGGGCCGGGATCTGGCGCTGACCCGCACGAGCGCCTCGGCCGGCTCGCCCTATGAGCCATCGGGCGATCCGCTCGCCGACGGTGTCGGGCCGGCCTCCTGGGCGCCGCGCCGCGACGTTCCGGAGCTTGACGGCCACGGCCATCCCAAGATCGTGCCCATGCGGATGTCGGCAAAATTTGCCATCAGCGCCGGCCGCGACCCGCGCGGCATGCCGGTGGTTTCGGACGATTTGAAGATTGTCGGTACCGTGACCGATATGTGGGTCGATGAGCCTGAGCAGCTCGTGCGCTATCTGGAGTTCGATCTCTCGGAAGGTGGCAGCCGGCTGCTCCCGATGACACTGGCCCGGATCACCAACCGTGGGGTGATGGTGCATTCGCTGGCCGCCAGCCAATTCGCCGCAATCCCATCGATCAAATCCCAGACCCAGGTGACCAAACTGGAGGAAGAAAAGGTCAGCGCCTATTACTGCGGCGGCAAGCTTTATGCGGCGCATGAAGACCGGCTTGAGCCGCAACTGGCCTGACGACACCACCACCGCTTGGGAGGCGACGATGAGCGACGATGATTTTGCCACAGAGCCGGTGCGTGGCCTTCCCGAGGCGCCACCGGCGGGCGAGCAGATCCTATGGCAGGGGGTGCCGGACTGGCGGCGCCTGGCCATCGAAGCGCTCGCGCTGCGTTGGGTTGGCGGCTATTTCGCGGTGCTGGCGCTGTGGCGTGGGCTGGCCGTCGGCGCCGATGCCGGCCTGGTGCACGGTATTCTGAACGCGGTGCCCTACCTGGTGCTCGGGCTCATCGTCATAGGCCTCCTGGCCGGCATCGCCTGGCTGCAGGCCCGGGCAACGGTCTACACCATCACCAATCGGCGCGTCGCAATGCGGGTAGGCGTGGCGCTTACCGTAACGCTCAACCTGCCCTACACGCATGTCACCGCGGCCGATCTCGACATGCGGCCCGGCGGCACCGGCACCATCGCGCTGAGCCTGTCTGAGAACGCCAAGCTGTCTTACCTGATCCTCTGGCCCCATGCCCGGCCCTGGGCGATGCGGCGGCCGCAACCGGCGCTGCGCTGTGTGCCGGATGCCGAACGGGTGGCCGGCATTCTGGCCGAGGCCGCGCGCATGCGGCTCAATGAAACCGCGGTTTCGATCGCAGCCATCCGGGTTGCCGCCGAATAGAACGCCGCAGAACAGAACAAGGGGGGCGCAGCGCCCCAGACCAATTGACCACGCGACCACATGCAGGAGCATAGCAACGCAAAGACCACCGACCCTCACATCCAACCGACCGGGCGCAGACCCGGCGGCGCTGATCGCAACAAGACGGGAACCCTGACAATGGCACTTTCTGGACCACTCTTTCGAAAACGCACCGAGAGCGCACCTTGCCTGGTGGAAGTCAGCCACACCTTCGACGCACTGCATGCGCATGTGAAATTCACCAATGGCGCCGTGATCCATCCGGGCGACGAGGTTTTGGTCCATGGCGCGCCGGTCATGGCGCCCTATGGCGAGGTGGTGCGAGAAGAGCGCGTGGCCACCATCACCCGGGCCGGCGCGCTGGAGCGGCTCTGGACACGGCTGACCGGCGATTTGGAGTTCATGGAACTCTGCGAGTTTTCCTTCTCCGAGGAGGTGACCCTGTGAACGCACGCGCCAAACACACCGCCGACGCCACCACGGTTGAAGAGGGCCTTGCCATCCAGGAAGCCCAGGCCGTTGTCGACAGCCAGTCGGCCACCGAAGTGGCGATGCAGAACACCCTGCTCACGCCGCGCTTTTACACCACCGATTTCGACGCGCTCGACGCGGTCGATGTCAGCCCGGTGCGCGCGGATTGGGACGCCTTGCTCGATCAGATGCGCAACGACCCCAACAAGGGCCATTTCAAGAAGAACCCCGATTGGGATCATGTCGATTGGGACGGGATGGAGCCCGAGCTGAAGAAGGAGTTCATCGACTTTCTGATCTCCTCCTGCACCGCGGAGTTTTCAGGCTGCGTGCTTTACAAGGAGATGAAGCGGCGTGGCAAAAACAAGGACATCTGCGACCTCTTCAGCTTTATGAGCCGCGATGAGGCGCGCCATGCCGGCTTCATCAATGATGCGCTGCGCGAGGCCGGGGTCGCGGTCAATCTGGGCTTTCTGACCCAGAAGAAGAAATACACCTACTTCCAGCCGAAATTCATCTATTACGCCACCTACCTGTCCGAAAAGATCGGCTATGCCCGCTACATCACCATTTTTCGGCATCTCGAAGAACATCCCGAGCACCGCTTTCACCCGATCTTCAAATGGTTCCGGGAATGGTGCAATGACGAGTTCAGCCATGGCGAGGCCTTCGCGCTGCTCATGAAGACCGATCCGAAGCTGACCTCGGGCCGCAATGTTTGGTGGATCAAGTTCTTCCTCACCGCCGTCTATGCGACGATGTTCATCCGCGATCATCAGCGACCGGCCTTTCATCAGGCGCTGGGGGTCGACACCGATTGGTACGGGCAGGAGGTGTTCAAAAAGACCTCCGAGCTGTCCAAACAGATCTTTCCCATCACCCTCGACATTGACCATCCGCGCTGGATGCGCGGCCTGCGGGCCCTGCGAAAGGCCTCGGTCGATATCGATGCGGCGCGCAAGCGCGGAGGGGTCGGTGGGTTTGCCGGGCGGATCTGGGGCAGCGCACGGGCGGCGGCGGCCTTCGTCGCGCTCTACACCATCCCGTCAAAGCAACATCGCGTGCCGGCAAGCGTGCGCCTCGAACCTGCCTACTGAGCCATGAACAGCCCCTGGATCGCCGGGCTCGTCGCCCTTTTCCTCTGGTGGTTCTCCACCGGGGCGATCCTGGTGGTCCTGCGCCATGCCGATCGGGGCGGCAACACGGCCCATCGCCGGGCCGTGCTCTTCACCGCACCCCTTGCGCTCTTTGGGGTCTGGGGGCTTGCGACGAGTTTTGCTATGCCCAGCGTGCCGGGCGCCTATCTGGGTTTTGTCGCGGCCATTGCCGTGTGGGGCTGGCTGGAACATGCCTTTTTGGCCGGGGTCATCGCCGGGCCGAACCGGCGGCCTTGCCCGCCGGGCGCGCCTGAATGGGAGCGGTTCGTCCGCGCCTGGGGCACAATTGCCTATTCCGAGATGGCGCTGACCGCGGTCCTCATCGCCCTGGTTTGGGCCGCATGGGATGCCGAAAACACGGTGGGGCTGTGGAGCTTTGCGGTGCTCTACCTCGCCCGGATCAGCGCCAAGCTCAACGTCTATCTGGGCGTGCCCAACATCAATACCGAGTTTCTGCCCCGGCCGGTGCGCCATCTGGCCAGCCATTTCCGCGTCGCCCCGATGAACCGGCTCTTTCCCGTTTCGGTCACCGCACTCAGCCTGGCCACCGGCTGCTGGTTGGAACGGATCTGGGCGCAGGAGGCCGGCAGCGCAGGGGCAGTGGGCTTTGCGTTGCTTGCAGCCCTGACCGCGCTGGCGCTCGTTGAGCACTGGCTGATGGTGCTGCCTTTACCCGATGCTAAGCTGTGGCGTTGGATGCTTCCCGATCCTAGCCCTGCCACAGCCAGACCCGACAAACGAAAAGTCGCCGGACAGCGAGGACGCCATGGATTTCGACCGTCTGTTTGAGGATCAGCTTTCTGCCTTGCGTGCGGAGGGGAATTACCGGGTGTTTGCGCATTTGGCGCGGCGCTGCGGGTCGTTTCCGCGGGCGGCGGATTTTTCCGGCACGGGGTCCAGTTCGGGCACGGGGTCCGGCTCGGGATCCAGTTCTGGCGCGGGATCTGAGACCGATATGGGGTTCGATGCGGGGTCCGATATGGGTTCCGATATGGGGGGCACGGGTTCGGATATCGGCGAAGTGACGGTGTGGTGTTCAAACGATTATCTGGGCATGGGCCAGCATCCCGCGGTGCTCGCCGCGATGCATGCGGCATTGGATGAATGCGGCGCCGGGGCGGGCGGCACGCGCAACATCTCCGGCACCAACCGGCATCATGTGGCG
>JBCDDO010000119.1:0-7844 GCA_039180245.1 Pseudomonadota bacterium
CCAAGGCCGGCCAGGCACCGGATGCGGCCGCAACGCTCTACCCCACAGCCGAGGACGGTCTGCGCTCCATGGCCGCGGTTTATGCCGCCGTTGCGTCGGCGCGCGATGGCGGGGCCTGGACCGATGCGCGCCCGCCCATGTTCCGTTGAGCGCGCCTAAAGCACCGCCGGCGCATTCGGCAACCTGACTTGCTACTGGGCCGGCTCTGGCCGCTTTGAAATCCAGAACCCGTCTCCCTGCATCCAGACCGCAGCCCCCTCCTGCGGCGCGCCCTTATGGTAAGCCTCCAACTGGGCCGTGCCCGCCCCAAATGCGGCCGACAGCGCCTGCGCGTTCGCGTCAGTGCGGGCGCCGGTGCAGGGATAAAACCCACACGGCCCGAGCGAGCGCACCGGCATCGTTTCCACGGCTCGGACAAGATGCATCAAACACCCCCAACCGTTTGCCCCCGTCATCGGGATCATCATCCGTCCCTTGGGCGCCAGCGCGCTCAACCAGGCCGGCGGCACATGGGTCGCGCCCGCGCAGACAACCGCCACATCGCACTCGGGCAGCGCCGACATTGCGCTTGCATCGCCGGCCTGAACTCTGGCCTGCGGCCAGGGCGCCAGCGCCGATGCCGCCCGCACGGCCAAGCCCGGCTCGATCTCATAGGCAAAAACCCGCCCGCTGTCCGTCACAAGCTCGGCCAGGATCGCCGTGAAATACCCGGTGCCGGCGCCGATCTGCAGCACCCGCGTGCCGGGCCGAATGCTTAGCGCATCGAACACCATGGCCCAAAGCGAGGGCAGCCCATTGTTGATGCCCGAAACAGCCTCGATGGTGACCAGCACATCGTGATAAAGATGCCGCGGATCCGCATCCGCCGTCACATGGGTGGCGCCAAGATTGAGGCGGGAATGGAGCTGCCAGGGGCCCGGGCCGAGAAACGCTTCGCGCGGGACCGTGGCAAACGCCTCCACCACGCGCGGGTCTGACCGAACCGGTGCAACGGCGCCAATATCCTCTGCATACCAGCGGCGGGCCGCGTCGAGATCATCCATGCCGCACCCCCACCCGTTTCTTAGGGCAACACGGCCGGCCCCGCGCACCGGCCTTCTTCTTGGCAAAAATACTCCGGCGCTGCCCTGCGGGCCAGGCCCTGCTTCGGGTCAGCGATCAGACGGTGCCGCCCAGCGAACCTTCCAGTTCGGCCAGCTCCTGCCCGCCGGCCATCAGGTCCTGAAGCGCCTCCGGGGTGATCTCACCGCGCTGTGCGGTGCCCAGCGTGCGGCCGCGATTGAGCACCGTGAACCGATCGCCGACCGCCAGCGCATGGCGCACATTATGGGTGATGAAGACCACGGCGATGCCCTGCCTGCGCACCTTGTCGATGGTTGCCAGCACATTGGAGGTCTGGCGCACCCCCAAAGCCGAGGTCGGCTCGTCAAGGATCAGCACCTTGGCGCCGAAATGGACCGCGCGCGCAATCGCCACCGTCTGCCGCTCTCCGCCCGACAGCGTGCCCACCGCCTGATCCGGCCCGCGCAGATTGATGCCCATCTTGCGCATCTCTTCCATGGTCACCCGGTCGGCCTGGGCCCGGTCATAGAAGGGTATGCCCAGCATCCGGCGCGTGGGTTCATTGCCCATGAAGAAGTTCCGGCTCACCCCCATCAGCGGGATCATCGCTAGATCCTGATAGACCGTCGCAATGCCCGCCGCGATGGCATCGCGCGGGTCGGCAAAGGCCATTTTGCGCCCTTCGAACAGGATTTCCCCGCGGGTGGGTTTGTGCACGCCAGCCATGGTCTTGATGAAGGTCGATTTTCCCGCGCCATTGTCGCCCAGCAGGCAATGGCACTCACCGGGAAAGATATCGACCGAGACGCCGGCCAGTGCGATCACCGAGCCGAAATGCTTCTCGATCTCGCGCATCTGAATGATCGGTTCGCTTGCCTCGCCCATCTCAGCGCTCCCCGGTGATGATGCGGCGGATATAGGTGTTGAGGATCACCGCGCCGAGCAGGATCACCCCCAAAAACACCCGAAAGAGCGAGCTTTCGACCCCGGCAAAGAAGAGCCCCTGCTGGACCACGCCGAAGATCAGCGCGCCGAGCGCCGCACCGATCACCGAGCCATAGCCGCCCGTGAGCAGGGCGCCGCCGATGACCACCGCAATGATCGCTTCGAACTCCTTGAGGATGCCGCGATCCGCCCCGGCCGAGCCGAATTCCATCACCTGACAGGTGGCAAAGACCGTCGCGCAGAAGTCGGTGAACATGAACATCAGGATTTTCACCCGGTTCACCGGCACGCCGACATAGCGCGCCGCCCGGGCATCGCCGCCGGCCGCGAAGATCCAGTTGCCGAACCGGGTGCGGGTGAGCAGCAAATGCCCAAAAAGAACCAGCGCCAGCGCCCAGATGATGAGCATCGGCACCCCATCGACCACCGGCTGCCCGGCGCGGGTGCCACGTTCGAACACCGCGATAATCCCCGCATCGCCCATCCACTGAAAGGCACCGGTGAAGATCTTGCCGCCAAAGATCGGTGCCAGCCAGTCGCCTTCGGCCGCCTCCTTGATCCCGCCGATGATCGTCTTGCGCTCGACCGTCTGCGGCAGGTAGATCGTAAACCCGCGCAGGATGAAGAGAAATGCCAGCGTGACGATAAAGCTCGGCAGACCGGTGCGGATCACGATAAACCCGTTCACCGCCCCAATCGCCAGCGCCATGGCGAATGTCACCAGAATGGCCATCCAGACCGGCCAGCCCAATGTGATCGAGAAAATGGCGATCATCATGCCCGAAAAGCCGATCATCGAGCCCACCGAGAGGTCGAATTCGCCGGCGATCATCAACAGGCAGGCACCGACCGCGATGATCATGAACTGCGCCGAGACGACCGACCAGTTCATCGCGCCCTGAGCGTTGAACATGCCGCTGTCAAAGGCGGTGAGCAGAAAGAAGGTAAAGACCGCGACCGTGCCGACAATGCCGCCCAGTTCGGGTCGGATCAGTGCACGCCGGATGGCGGAGATTTCCTTGACGCGTTCGTCAGCGCCCGCGTCCTTGGCCGCACCCGGCCGCGCTGCGTCGGACATGGCTCCGGCTCCTCAGCTGGATGTCTGGTTGGGATAGGTAAAAAGCGGCCGGTCAGCCCGGCCGCCATAGGAGGCTCAGCGGTACTCGCCCGCGTAGGCCTCAACCTTCTCCAAGCCATCCGCGGTCACAAAGCCCGGGCCGGAATTGATGTTGTTGCCCGGCAGAACCCCGTAGCGGTGGTAGTTCGCCATCACCACAACCGGCAGATAGGCCTGCAGGAAGGGCTGCTGGTCGATCCCCCAATTGATCACGCCAGCCTTGATGCCGTTCACAATCTCGGTGCCAAGATCGAAGGTGCCGAAATAGATGTCGCCGGCCAGCCCGTTCTCTTCGAGCGCGAGGATGGTGGGATCGGCCGAGGTCGGCCCAAGCGTTAGGATCGCATCCGTGTTCGGGTTGGCGTTCAGATAGGCCAGCACGCGGTTCTTGATCTCGGCCGGGTCCTGCCCGCTGTCGATCATCTGGCTGCCCAGGTCGACCTCCAGCGCATCGGCAAAGCCCTGGCAGCGTTGAACCGAGGAGGGCGAGGAGATGTAGTGGTTTACGCACAGGAAGGAGGCGACGCCATCGGATTTGGCCCGCAACCCGGCAGCATAGCCCGCATCATATTCGGGCTGGCCCACATACATCAGCGCCCCGACCTCGCGCGCTTGATCCGGGGTGCCCGAATTCATGATGATCACATCCACACCGCTCGCCACAGCATCCTTGATCGGACCCGAAAGCACGTCGTAATCGGCCAGCGTGGTGATGATGCCATTGGGCGCCGATGCCGCCGCCTGTTCGATGATCCGCGCCATATCGGCAAGGTCGCCGGTCGGCGGGTTGCGGTACTCGACCTCCACGCCCATCTGATCGCCAGCCAGCGCGATGCCGTTCTTGATGGTGTTCCACCAACTGTCGCTGTCGGGCGCATGGCTGACCAGCACATAGCGCAGGGTCTCATGCCCATCGGCCAGTGCCGGCAGGGGCGATGTGACCAGCAGCGCACCCGCCGCCATCGAGGCAAGAAGCGTTTTCATCGGATCCTCCCAAAGTTATGTCCGGTCGGGGCGGTAACCCCGCCTCTCACAGATCAGGAAACCACAGCGGCTGAGTCTTTGCAACCGGTTGCATTCCAAGGCAGTCGCCGTCATCATTGCATCAAAGGGGGTCGTTTGGGCGTAACGCTGAAGGATGTGGCCGAGTTGGCGGGCGTGTCGCGCTCAGCCGTCTCGCGGACTTTTACCCAGGGTGCCTCGGTATCGCCCAAGACCCGGCGCAAGGTCGAACGGGCCGCGGCGAAGCTGGGCTATCAGCCCAACGCGCTGGCCTCCTCGCTGACCACCGGGCGCACCAAGCTTGTCGGGCTCATCGCCGACAATTTCCACAACCCGATCTTTCTGCAGGTCTTCGATCTCTTCACGCGCGGGTTGCAAGAGCGGGGGCTTCGCCCGCTTCTGGTCAATCTGAGCGAGGAGCGCGATCCCGAAGCCTCGTTGCGGATGCTGCGCCAATACTCGGTCGACGGGGTGATCGTTGCCTCATCGACGCTGCCGCCGACCTTCCCCCGCGCCTTTCGCGACGCAGGCGTGCCGGTCGTGCATTCCTTCGGACGCTTCTCCAGCATGCCGGAGGTGCATGTGGTCGGCATCGACAATGTCGAATGCGGCCGGATGGCGGCCCGGGCGCTGATCGCCCGCGGGCACCGGCATATCGGCTTTCTGGGCGGGCCGGCCACGGCAAGCTCGACCCAGGACCGCTATCGCGGCTTTGGCGAGGTGGTGGCGGGCGATCCGACGCTGCGGGTCGATGTGACCTATGCGGCGGCCTATTCCTTTGAGGCCGGGCGCGCCGAGATGGCGCGTGAGCTCGCCCGCGGCCCGGCCGAGGCGTATTTTTGCGGCGATGATGTGCTGTCGATCGGCGCGCTGAGCGCGGTGCAATCGGCCGGTCTGACTGTGCCCGACGATCTGGGGATTGTCGGGCTGAACGACATGGAAATGGCGGGCTGGCAGAACATCGACCTGACCACGATCCACCAGCCGGTGCGCCAGATTATCGACACCTCCATTGACGTGGTGGTCTCGCTTCTGGACGATGCCGGGCGCCTGCCTGAGGCACGGCTTTTCCCCTGCCGCCTCGTTGAACGTGGAACGCTCAAACCGCCCTCGGACCGCACCGACCGCTGAGGAACGCCCGATGACCCGCCGCAAAACCCCCGAGACGCTGCGCAGCGCGCGCTGGTTCGCCCCCGATGATCTGCGCAGCTTTGGACACCGCTCGCGGGCCATGCAGATGGGGTTGGGGCCCGAGGATTGGGCCGGCCGCCCGGCGATTGCCATCATCAACACCTGGTCCGACATCAACCCCTGTCACGCGCATTTTCGCGACCGGGCGGAGTTCGTGCGCAAGGGCATCCTGCAGGCTGGCGGGTTTCCCATCGAATTGCCGGCGATGTCGCTGGCCGAGGCCTTCGTGCGCCCCGCCGCCATGCTCTATCGCAACCTTCTGGCGATGGAGACCGAGGAGCTGATCCGCTCCCACCCCATCGATGGCGCCGTTCTGCTGGGCGGCTGCGACAAGACCACGCCCGGGCTGGTGATGGGCGCAATCTCGGCCGGGGTGCCCTTCATCTACATGCCCGGCGGCCCGATGCTGCGGGGCAATTACGCAGGCCAGGTGCTGGGCTCGGGCTCGGACACCTGGAAATACTGGGATGAGCGCCGCGCCGGCACCATCGATGAGACCGAATGGCGTGGGGTCGAGGGCGGCATTGCCCGCTCCTACGGGCATTGCATGACCATGGGCACCGCATCGACGATGACCGCGATTGCCGATGCGATGGGGCTGTGCCTGACCGGCGCCTCGTCGATCCCTGCCCCGGATGCCAACCACCAGCGCATGGCGGCTGCCTGCGGACGGCGGATCGTCGAAATGGTGTGGGAGGATCTGACCCCGCCGCGCATTCTCAGCCGCGCCTCGATTGACAATGCCGCGACCGTGGCAATGTCGATGGGCTGCTCGACCAATGCCGTGGTGCACATCATCGCCATGGCCCGGCGCGCGGGCATCGATTATGGGCTTGACGATCTCGACGCGCTCGGACGCACGATCCCCGTCATCGCCAATATCCGTCCGGCCGGCACCACCTATCTGATGGAGGATTTCTTCTATGCCGGCGGCCTGCGCGCGCTGATGGCACGGCTTGCCGACCGGCTGGATCTGACCGCACCGACAGTCAGCGGCCGCAGCCTGGGCGAGGAGATCGCGGGCGCGAAGGTCTATAATGACGACGTCATCCGGCCGTTGACGAACCCGATCTACCATGAAGGCTCGCTTGCGGTGCTGCGCGGCAATCTCTGCCCCGACGGCGCGGTCATAAAGCCGGCCGCCTGCGAGGCGCGGTTTCAAACCCATGAAGGCCCGGCGCTGGTCTTTGACAGCTACCCTGAGATGAAGGCGGCAATCGAGGATGAGGCGCTCGATGTCACCCCCGATCATGTGCTGGTGCTGCGCAATGCCGGGCCGCAAGGGGGGCCGGGCTTTCCCGAATGGGGGATGCTGCCGATCCCCAAGCGGCTGGTCAAAGCCGGGGTGCGCGACATGCTGCGGATCTCGGATGCGCGGATGTCCGGCACCTCCTACGGTGCCTGCGTGCTGCATGCCGCACCCGAGGCCTTTATCGGCGGACCGCTGGCGCTATTGCGCACCGGCGACACCGTGCGGCTCAGCATTCCCGAGCGGCGCCTCGATATGCTGGTGCCCGATGACGAGCTTGCCGCGCGGCGTGCCGCCTGGGTTGCCCCCCCGCCCCGGTACGAACGCGGCTGGGGCTGGATGTTCCAACGCCATGTCGCGCAGGCCAATGACGGCTGTGATTTTGACTATTTGACAAGTCAGTTCGGCGCACCGGTGAGCGAGCCCAGCATTTTCTGATCGGCCGAGCGCTCCGACATGAAAAAGGGGCCCCGATGTTTCGAGACCCCGTGGCCCAGGCGCGAGCGGTTTGGAGCGCAGATCACGCGTAGAGATCGAAGCTGCCGGTGCTTCCGACAAGATACCCGACCGTTTCCACGGCATGGGCGGTTTCGGCATCGGCAGAGGCTTCTTCCTGCACATGGACCAAAATGCCATTGCCGCGTTCTTGATGCCGCAATGCCGCTGTGTCGGCGCCGTTCAAGGTCTGCATATCGGCAAAGAACACGTCATCGGCCGCGGGATCGCCGCTGCGCAGTTTGCTCCAGCCATGATCTGCGTCCACGCTGCCGACATGGTCGAACGCCACGCTCACCTGCTCTTCAATGGCGATCCATCCGATCCCTTCGCTGGCATGCAGGCCGTCATTGGCCTGCTCTTCCTGAAGCTGCACGTCAAAGCCGCCGGCATCGACATCGCTGATCCGGGTGGTCACCGGGGTGCTGTCGGCATTGGTTTGGGTCTGCGCAAAAACCACCGGTGCGTCATCGAAACCCGCCGAGAGGCTGACCGATGTCGCGCTGCTGTTTTGGGCGCTGGCAACGCCCGCCTCGATCACCGTGCCGTCGTAAAGCCGATGCGCGCCGGCCGAAACCGCCATCCAGCTCACCGTTTCGACCTGGTGCATGCCGTTGAGATAGTCCCACTCTTCGATCTGCATCTGAAAGCCGGTATCGGTGACGTTGCGCAGATTGAAGAGTGGGACTATCTCAACGGCAAGCACCAGGTCGAAACGGTGAGCTGGATGGCGGTTTCGGCCGGCGCGCATCGGCTTTACGACGGCACGGTGATCGAGGCGGG
>JBCDDO010000120.1:0-7767 GCA_039180245.1 Pseudomonadota bacterium
CGGACTTCTGCATCGAGGCACTGAACGAGGCGGTCCATCGCTTCGGCCCGCCCGAGATCATGAACACCGATCAGGGCTCGCAGTTCACATCCTTCGCCTGGACCGACCGGCTGAAACGGATTGGCGCCAGGATTTCGATGGACGGCAAAGGGCGCTGCCTCGACAACATCTTCATCGAACGGCTCTGGCGCTCCCTGAAATACGAGTGCGTCCACCTCCATGCCTTCGAGACAGGCTCGGAGGCGCGCGCCGGGACCGGCAAAGGGATCACCTACGATAACACTGGGCGGCCGCAACACTGGGCGGCCGCATTCGGCCCTCGGCGGACGAACACCATGCGAGGCCCATAGCAGCGCCGCAGGCTCAGAACTGGCGGCGTGAAGGAGAACGGATCCAAGCGTAGAAAAGCCGCCAGACGGTCCAGGAAATGGGGACCACCTCTTTGTACCAAGAAGAAGGGCGCGGATTTGCGCCTAAGGAAGCTGAGGAGCGCGAATGTCGGATCTGTTTGGCCTTGATGCGGTGGGATTGCTGGCGGCGGGATCGGCTTTCCTTGTGATTGCGGTTTCTCCCGGTCCCGCAACCCTGGCCGCCGCATCGGTGGCGATGAGCGCCGGGCGCAGGGCTGGTCTTCGCTTTGGCCTTGGCCTCTCGCTCGGCCTGGCCTTCTGGGGGCTTGTTGCCGCCACGGGGTTGGGCGCGGTTTTGCAGGCCTCGGTGCAGGCGCTGACAGCTCTGAAACTCCTCGGCGGCGCCTATCTGCTCTGGCTTGCCTATGGATCGCTCCGCTCGGCGCGGCGGCGCGAGGCGCTGCCGCCGGCACGTCAGCCGGCCGGCGGCTGGTTTCGCAAGGGGGTTTTCCTGAACCTTTCCAACCCCAAGGCCGTGATGGCCTGGATGGCCACGCTCAGCCTGGGGGTGACGCCCGATCTGGGACCGGCACAGCTTGTCGCGGCAACGGTGCTTTGTGCGCTTTTGGGCGCCCTGATCTATGCCGGCTATGCGGCGGTGTTTTCGACCCGCGGTGCCATGCAGGTCTATGCGCGGCTGCGCCGCTGGATCGACGGGCTGGTGGCCGGTTTCTTCGCGTTGGCGGGGCTGGGGTTGCTCAGATCGGCATGGGCGCGCTGAGCCGCGGCTCACGCGATCTCAGCTGGGCTGGTGGTGGCCTTTTTGCAGGCGTTCATGCGCTTCGAGCTGGGCAAAGACCGACAGGAGCGTTCCAGCGCGGCCGCTGCCCCAATGCGGCGCCTCGGCATCCTCGGCGGCCGCATCGACGAGAAAGCGCGTCTCGGGCAGTGGTGCGGCATGAATGACAGCAGAGCGCGGGGTCACTGCGCTGGTTGCGGCTCGGAGCCCAGCGCCGCCAAGCAAGACCAGCTTCTGAGCGGTGGTCGTGTGCGCCCGCCGGGTGATGCTGTCATGTCCGGTGCGGGCCAGATCGGTGCCGATTGCGGCATAGATCCGCGAGGCGGCAAAGATGCCAGGGCGGCAGCGCAGCGGCAGGGCGGCTATGCCGGTCTCGGCCCGCCGGTAAAGCCGCCCTGCCTCGGCAAGCAACCGTCGTATGAGAGCGCAGATCCTGGGTTCGGGCAGTGGATCGGCCAGAAAGCGGTCGGGGTCGATCCCGGCCTCGCGCAGCCAGTCAAGCGGCAGATAAAGCCGCCCCGCACGCGCATCCTCGCCCACATCCCGGGCGATGTTGGTCAATTGCATCGCCACGCCCAGATCGCAGGCCCGGGCCAGGGCGTCGCGCCCCCGCACGCCCATCAACACGCACATCATGGCGCCCACCGCCGAGGCGACCCGCGCCGAATAGGCGCGCAATGCCGAGAGGCTGTCATAGCGCCGCTCCATCGCGTCCCAGGCCAGCCCCTCAAGCAGCGCTTCGGGCAGCGCCCGCGGCATGTCCATCTGGGCGACCATGGCGGCGAAGGCCCGGTCGGCGGGGGCGTTGCGGGGCCGCTCGGCATAGGCAAGATCGAGCCGGTCGCGCAGCCGCAGCACCGCGGCGGCCTTGTCGTCGTTCAGATCCACTGCATCGTCGGCCAGCCGGCAAAAGGCATAAAGCGCCAATGCGGGATCGCGTACCCGGCCCGGCAGCAGCTTTGAAGCGGTGTGAAACGAGCGCGAGCCGTGGCGGATCGCATCGCGGCAGGCTGCAAGGTCGGTCTGATCGATCATTCCGCTGCCGTCCGTGATGCGGTGTCAGATGCCGCGTTCCAAGCCGAGAGGTCGGGCGGCGTCGTTGCGATGGGCATTTTGTGTGCCTCCGGCACCAATTGGTCGAGCACTTCGGCCGAGGCGATCACCCCGGGCAGCCCGGCGCCAGGATGGGTGCCGGCCCCGGCCAGATAGAGCCCCGGCAGCTCCTCGGACACATTGTGCGGGCGGAACCAGGCCGATTGCAAAATCCGCGGCTCGATCGAAAAGGCGCTGCCATGGGTGGCAAGATAGCGTGTGGCAAAATCGGCCGGGGTCAGCGTCATGCTCTGGCTCAGATGCGCGCCGAGGCCCGGCAAAAGCTCAGCCTCCAGCACCCGCTGCACCCGCTGGCGGTAGGGCTCGGCCATCGCCGCCCAGTCAACCGGGTCCTCGACCCCCAGATGCGGCACCGGCGACAGCGCATAGAAGGTGTCGCCGCCCTCGGGCGCAACGCCCGGATCCGTGACGCTGGGGCGGTGGACATAGAGGCTCATATCCTCAGCCAAACGCCCTTTGATGAAGATATCGCGCACAAGCCCGCGATAGCGCGGCCCGTTGAGTATGGTGTGGTGGCCGACATCGCGCCATTTTCCGCGCGTGCCGGTTGTGCCGAAATACCAAACGAAAAGCCCCATCGACCAGCGCGACCGGCCCAGCCGGGACGGGGTCCAGCGCTGACGCGGGGTCTGGCGCAGCAATTTGGTGTAGGTGTGGCCGGCATCGGCATTGGAAATCACCACGGGCGCGGCAATTTCGCTGCCATCTTCCAGCCGAACGCCGCTTGCGCGCCCGTTCTGGGTCAGGATCTCGTCAACCGTGCGGCCCAGCAGCACCTCGCCGCCCTGTTCCTTGACGATGCGCGCCATGGCGCGGGCAATCGCGACCACCCCGCCCATCGCGTAATGCACCCCGAAGGCTTTCTCCAGATAGGCCACGAGGATGTACATGGAGGTGACATGGAACGGGTCGCCGCCGATGAAGAGGGGGTGAAACGACAGCGCCATGCGCAGCCGCGCGTCGCACACCCGCCGGGCCGCCCGCCGGTACACCGATTGATCGGCGCGCAGCCAGCCGAAGGTCGGCAAGACCTTGATGAGCTCCCAAAGCTCGTTCATCGGACGCCGGCCCAGATCCTCGAACCCAAACCGGTAGCGCCGCTCGCTGTCTTGCATGAACCGGTCATAGCCGGCCAGATCGCCCGGGCTCAGCCGCGCAACCTCGGCCCGCATCGCCTCATGATCCTGTCGCGCGGTGAAATGCGACCCGTCGGGCCAGCGGATCTGGTAGAAGGGATCGAGCGCGCGCAAATCGATGTCAGCATCAAAATCGCGCCCGGTCACTGCCCAGAGCTCGCGAAACACCTGCGGCACGGTCACAATCGTGGGCCCGAGATCGAAGCGATGGCCGCCCATGCTGATCGCACTTCCACGTCCGCCGACACAGTCGAGCTTGTCGATCACCACCACGCGATAGCCCCGCGCGCCCAGGCGCATCGCCGCGGCCAGACCGCCGAGACCCGCGCCCACAACGATGGCGGTGGGGCGCGGTCCGACGGGGTCTGGCGTGGAGCGGGTGGGCAGAGCCTCTGTCAACATGGATCGACGGTATCAGTGTCAGAAAAAACTGACAACTTTTTCCTGAGCCAAGGCGCAACCCGCGCGCGAGTGCTTTTCGTCGCCCGGGATTTCTGCAAGAGTGCGCGTCAAACGCAGCATGGGCGCCGTCCACAAGCGCATGCCGCAGACCCAAGACCCCGACCGGACGGAGCAGTCCAATTCAAACCGTCACGCTTTCTCTCTTCCGCTTTCGCCATCTCGGCGCGCGGCTTTGGGCCTTCGCGCAGATGGGTCTGGCCCGCCCGGCGCTGGCGCGCGTGCCCGGCATCGGCTTTTGGAAGCTCTGCGGCAGCGGCACGGGCGAGGGGTTCACGCCGCTTCCCAACACCGCCGTCTATGCCATCCTGGCCACCTGGCCGGGGCGCGTGGCCGCAGAAACCGGACTTCAGGCCCCGGTCTTTCGCCGCTATCGCGCCCGCGCCGCCGAGCATTGGACGGTCTTTTTGGAAACCACCTCGGCGCGTGGCCAATGGTCTGGGCGCGAGCCCTTTGCAGCCGACGCAACCCCGCAAGGCGCCGTGGTCGCCCTGACCCGCGCGACGATCCGGCCCAGCAAGCTTTTGCGCTTTTGGGCGCGCGGACCGGCGATCAGCAGCCGGATCGGGGCGGATCCGAATGTGATCTTCAAGATCGGCATTGGCGAGGTGCCCTGGCTGCATCAGGTCACATTCTCGATCTGGCCCGACAGCGTCTCAATGGCCGAGTTTGCGCGCCGCGATGGCCCGCATGCCAGCGCAATCCGCGCGGTGCGCGAAGGCGGCTGGTTCTCCGAGGAGCTTTATGCCCGGTTCCGCATCGCGGCCAGTGACGGCGCCTGGGAGGGGGGCGATCCGCTTGCCGCCCTGGCCGGCCGCCAGGTTCCCGCATGACCCAGTCGCGCCCGGCGCCCTATCCCTTCTCTGCCATTGTCGGGCAGGAGGAGATGAAGCGTGCGCTTATCCTGACAGCCATCGATCCAACGATCGGGGGGGTGCTGGTCTTCGGCGATCGCGGGACGGGCAAGTCGACCGCGGTGCGGGCGCTGGCGGGATTGCTTCCGGCAATCGATGCGGTCGAGGGCTGCCCCTATAACTGCCCGGGTCCGGACTGTCTGTTCACCGGCGCAGAACCGGGCTGCCCGCATCTTCCAAAGACCAAACCGCGGCGGGTCAAATCGCGGCCGACGCCGGTTGTCGACCTGCCGCTTGGCGCCACCGAGGATCGGGTGACCGGTGCGCTGGACATCGAACGCGCGCTTGCCCATGGCGAAAAGGCGTTCGAGCCGGGGCTGTTGGCCAGGGCGCACCGGGGCTATCTCTACATCGATGAGATCAACCTTCTGGAGGATCACATCGTCGATCTGCTGCTCGATGTCGCGGCCTCGGGTGAGAATGTGGTCGAACGCGAAGGGCTCTCCGTCCGCCATCCGGCCCGGTTTGTGCTGGTGGGCTCGGGCAATCCCGAAGAGGGAGAGTTGCGGCCGCAATTGCTCGACCGGTTCGGGCTGAGCGTGGAGGTGCGCTCGCCCGATCAGATCGAGGAGCGGGTTGAGGTGATCCGCCGCCGCGATGCCTATGAAAGCCAGCCGGCCCCCTTCATGAAGCGCTGGCGCGCCGCCGATACCCGGTTGCGCAAGCAGATCCTGGCCGCGCGGGCCCATCTGCCCAAAGTTGAGGCCAGCGATGCAGCACTGGCCGATTGCGCCCGCCTCTGTCTTGCCTTGGGCGCGGATGGGCTGCGGGGAGAGCTCACACTGCTGCGCGCCGCGCGTGCTTTGGCCGCCCATCGGGGCGATGCTGGGGTGCGCCGCGCGCATCTGTGCGAGATCGCCCCCTCGGCCCTGCGGCACCGGCTGCGGCGCGACCCGCTCGATGAGGCCGGCAGCGGCGCGCGCATCGCCCGCGCGATGGAGGAGGCGTTGGCGTGACGCCGGCACCAGCCTGGCTGCGGGCGGCTTGGGCCGTGCGCCTGCTCGCGGCGGATCCGGCGGGTTTGAAGGGCATCTGGCTGCGGGCACGGGCCGGGCCGGTGCGCGCGCGGTTCCTGCAGATGCTCAGCCTGGCCACAGCGCCCTTGCTGACGCGCCGTATCCACCCGGCAATCGGCGATGAGGCGCTCTTTGGCGGCATCGATGTCGCCGCGACCCTTGCAGCTGGGCGTCGGGTGCGGAGCCCCGGGATCCTTGCTCAGCTTCCGTCGCTTTTGCTCTTGCCCATGGCCGAGCGCACGCCGCCCGGGCTCGCCGGACGCTTGGCGGGGATGCTGGATGGCGATCTTGGCCATGTTCTGGTCGCGCTCGACGAAGGCGCGTCCGAAGAAGAGGGCCTGCCCGCTGCCTTGGCCGAACGTCTGGCCTTTCACCTCGATCTCGACGGCCTGCCGATCGCAGCCTGCCCCTGGATCGACCCCCATGCTTTGGTGATGGAGCCGAGCACAGTGGCATTGGAGCCTGAACGTTTGGCCGTTGAAACCGCCGCGGCCTTCGGCATTGGGTCGTTGCGCGCGCCAGGCCTAACGCTTCTTGCAGCGCGGGCGATTGCAGGTCCCGCAGCGGCCTCGACCGCCGGCGCGCCGCCGATCAGCAGCGCTGCGCTTGAGCTTGCAGCGGCGCTGGTTCTCGCACCACGCGCGCGTCAACTGCCCGCGACCGAGCCCGATGCAGCGGAACAAGCCGACCCCGAGCCGGAGGAAACGCCGCCCGCAGAACTCGATCGGGACGATCGCGACATGCTAGACACCCCGCCAGGCCCACCCGACCCGCCGCAAGAGCTGGTGTTGGAGGCGGTTCGCGCAGCATTGCCACCGGGACTTTTGGAGGCCTTGGCCGCGAGGCCGGTCGGCTCTGCCCCGCCCAAGGCACAGAGCCCATCGGGTGGCTCGCAGGGCGGTCAACAGCGTCGCGGCAACCGGCGCGGTCGGCCCTTGCCCTCGCGGCCGGGCCGGCTGGAGGATGGCGCGCGGCTTGATCTCGTCGCCACGCTGCGTCAGGCCGCGCCCTGGCAGGGGCTGCGACGGCGGGGCGACGCAACCGGCCCACTCCAGATCCGCCGCGACGATCTGCGCATCCGCCGGTTCGAACAGCGCTCGGACCGGGCGCTGATCTTTGCGGTCGATGCGTCGGGCTCCGCGGCGCTGGCCCGACTGGCCGAGGCAAAGGGCGCCATCGAGCTTTTGCTGGGCGAGGCCTATGCGCGCCGCGACCATGTCGCGCTGATTGCTTTTCGCGGCACGGGGGCGGAGCTCTTGCTGCCGCCGACCCGCTCGCTGGTGCAAACCAAGCGCCGTCTGGCCGCCTTGCCGGGCGGCGGCGGCACACCCCTGGCCGACGCACTTCGCGTGGCCCTCGACACTGCCCGCCAGGCGCGTGGACGCGGGATGACCCCGGCGCTCGCTCTTCTGACCGATGGGCGGGCCAATATCCGGCTCGATGGATCCGCAGGGCGGGCCGAGGCGATGGAGGAAGCGCGTCGCGTGGCCCGGGCGGTGCGTGCGGCTGGGCTGCCGGTGCTTTTGATCGACACCGCTGTGCGGCCGCAAAGTGCGGCCAAGGCCTTGGCGGCGGATCTCTCGGCGCGCTATCTCCCGCTGCCAGGCGCCGACGCGCGGCGTCTGTCGGGCGCGGTCACCGCCGCGCTGGACCTCCCTCCATGACCGGGCTGCCGCCGCCAGACTGGCCTTATGCGTCGGTCAGCCGGATTGTGAAAAGCCGGCCGCATCGCTGGCACGTGCAGGAGACCGGCGCTGGGCCTCAGATCTTGCTCTTGCACGGGGCCGGGGGGTCAACGCACAGCTTTCGCGGCCTGATGGCGGAGCTAGAGGACGAGTACCGGCTCATCGCGCTCGATCTGCCCGGACAGGGGTTCTCGCAGCTCGGCACCCGGCTGCGCTGCGGGCTCGATCCGATCGCCGACGACATCGTGGCGCTGTGCGATCAGGAGGGATGGCGGCCATCGGCGGTGATCGGCCA
>JBCDDO010000121.1:0-7749 GCA_039180245.1 Pseudomonadota bacterium
AACCGGCCCTCGGCCATGCGCGGTGGCGGGATGGAAGACGTGATCTTTGCCGGCTCCGGAACCCGGCCGGCGCGCAACTTTGCGGAAGTATCGCTCCACATCGACAATTCAGACCGTCTGGCGCCCTCGGGGTTCAACGATCTGGACCAGTTGGACGTCGTGCGGCGGATCACCCGCGACGTGGGCTCGGCGTATAAGGCCAACACCAAGGACGTGCGCGCCCGCGATGTGCAGATGCTGTTTGCCGATGCATCGACCGGCGCCCATTCGCCTGCGCTGGTCCGCCAGGGCCAGATCGCAGAGCTGATCAGTGCCAAGCCTAAGGCGCGTCGACGGATTCTGGAGGAGGCCGCAGGAATATCGGGACTCTACCAGCGCCGCCATGAGGCAGAGCTGAAACTGAACGGCACGGAACAGAACCTGACCCGGGTCGATGACGTGATCGAGCAACTGGCACAGCAGTTGGCGCAACTGGCGCGGCAGGCGAAACAGGCGGCGCGCTATCGCGCGATCGGCGAGGCCCTGCGCCAGACGGAAGGCCTCCTGCTGTTCCGGCGCTGGTGGGACGCGGATGCAGCCCGCGCGACGGCGGCGGAGGCGCTGACGGCGCACACCACCCAAACCGCTCAGCGTGAACGCCGGGTGCGCGAGGCCACCGGCTTGCGCGAAGAGGCGGAAACCGCCCTACCACCCTTGCGCGAAGAAGAAGCGATCGCCGGGGCGGTGGTCCAGCGGATCACCGTAAAGCGACATGCACTCGACGAAGACTCAAAGCGCGCGCAGGAGACCATCGCGACCCTCACCGGTCGCGTGGAGCAATTGTCCAAGGATATCGACCGTGAGCGAGGTCTGAACCGCGATGCCGGCGAGACAATCGAGCAGCTGGAATGGGAAGCCGGTGAGCTTGAAAAAGCCGGCGAGGGCCATGACGAGCGGCTGGAAGAGGCGGCCGAACAGGCGCAGGAGGCGGCTTCGGTGCTCAGCGACCGCGAGGCGAGCCTCAGCACCGTGACCGAGGATGTCGCCCGTCTGGCCGCCAGGCACCAATCGGTGGCGCGGTTGCTGGCGGACCATCAGAAAACGCTGGAGCGCTCGGAACAGGCCGCCGCTCAGGCCGACGCCAATATGGCCGAGGCGCGCGAACGGCTTGGTCAGGCCAATCTGGCCTGCGATACCACCCGCGACGCCGAAGCGCGTGCGCAATTGGCCGCCGAACAGGCGGAAGCCGCGTTGGAGGCCGCCGACGAGGCGCTGACCGACACGCAGGGTTTGGAAGCAGAGGCCCGCGCAGCGCGCTCGTCGGCCGAAGGCGAGGTGGGCGCGATTCAGGCCGAGGCAACGGCGCTGGCCAGGCTGGTGGATCGGGACACTGCCGAAGGCGGGCAGGTGATGGACGAGATCCGCGTAGCGCCGGGCTATGAAAAGGCGCTCGGTGCGGCTTTGGCAGATGACTTGCGCGCACCCCGGGTGGCAGCGGACGGGCCGAGCGGCTGGACCGATCTTCCGGACTACGACGCCGCCCCGGGCCTGCCGGATATCGCGCAGCCGCTGGCCGCCGTGGTCGAGGGACCCGAGGTGCTGGCCCGCCGGATCGGGCAAATCGGCGTGGTGTCGGCCGAGGATGGCGCCCGGCTGCAAAAGGCGCTGCATCCGGGTCAGCGGCTGGTGTCGGTTGAGGGTGATCTGTGGCGCTGGGATGGCTATCGCGCCTGGGCGGAAGATGCGCCCTCGGCGGCTGCGCTGCGGCTGGAGCAGATGAACCGGCTGGAAAGCCTCAAGCAGGATCTGGCCGAGATCAGCGCCCGGGCGGCAGGTGCCACGCAAGCCCATGACGCGTTGAAGATGCGTCTGAAGGATCTTTCCGAAGCGGACGCCCGTGCGCGGACAGCGCGCCGGGACGCCGATCGCGAGGTGGCCGATGCCGGCCGGGCCCTCAGTCGGGCCGAGGCGGACCGCAATCTCGCCGAGGGCAAACTGGAAACCCTCGGGCTTGCCCTCGCGCGTCATCGCGACGAGGCCACGGAAGCCCGCCAACAGCTGCGCGAAGCGGAGCGGGCCATGGCGGCTCTGGGGGATCTCGACGAGGCCCGCGGCGCGGCGGAGGATCTCAAACAGGTTGTCGAGGCGGCCCGGATCACCATGATGACCCGCCGCTCGGCGCATGACGAATTGCGCCGCGAAGGCGAAGCCCGGTTGAAGCGGTCGCAGGTTGTGACCAAGGAATTGAGCGGCTGGCGCCACCGCCTGGACACGGCGGGCACGCGGATCGCCGAACTTGAGGCCCGGCGCACAGCCACCGAAGCCGAGCTGACGGAGGCTGCCGCCCGTCCGGCCGCCTTGGAGGATGATCGGGCGGTCCTGATCGGCGAACTGGAAGCGGCCGAAATCCGCAAGGCGGAAGCGACCGATGCGCTGACTGCGGGTGACGCGCGGCTGCGTGCGGTTGTGCAGGACGAACGCGAAGCCGAACGGGCCGCTTCAGAGGCGCGGGAAGACCGCGCGCGCGCCGAGGCCACGGCAGATGCCGCACGGGCGGCGGTGATGCAGGCCGCCGACCGGATCGCCGAGGATCGTCAGGTAACCCCGGCACAGCTGCGCACCGAGCTGGATTGTGATCCGGCGCACATGGCCTCGGCGGAGGCTCTGGAAGCCGAGCTCAACCGCCACAAACGCCAGCGCGACGCGCTGGGCGCGGTCAACCTGCGGGCCGAAGAAGATGCCCGCGAAGTGCGCGAAGAACATGATACGCTGGTTCAGGAAAAGGCCGATCTCGAAGAGGCGATCCGCACCCTGCGGGCCGGTATCGCCAGTCTCAATCGTGAGGGGCGCGAACGGCTCCTCACCGCCTTTGAGCAGGTCAACAGCAACTTCGCCATGCTCTTCACCCATCTCTTCGGCGGCGGCGAGGCCAATCTGGTGATGGTGGAAAGCGATGATCCGCTGGATGCCGGGCTGGAGATCATGTGCCAGCCGCCCGGCAAAAGGCTGTCGACCCTGTCGCTGCTCTCGGGGGGCGAACAGACCCTGACGGCCATGGCGCTGATCTTCGCGGTGTTTCTGGCAAACCCGGCCCCGATCTGTGTGCTGGATGAGGTCGACGCGCCGCTCGATGATGCCAATGTGACCCGGTTCTGCGATTTGCTGGACGAGATGTGCCGCCGCACCGACACGCGCTTTTTGATCATCACCCACCATGCGGTGACGATGGCGCGCATGGACCGGCTGTTTGGCGTCACCATGGCCGAACAGGGCGTCTCGCAACTGGTCTCGGTCGACCTGCGCAAGGCCGAGGCGATGGTGGCCTAGTGCTCTGACGCGCATTTGGCGTCAGAGATGTCACAGACAGCCGTTATGCGCCTTCCAGCGGGCCGCGTCATGGCCGTCGGGAACGCTTGCGCAAGGATCAACGGCATAGCCGCGCAGCACGCGGTAGGCGGCAATCTGCTCCGGACTCAGCAGCGGAGAGGTGGCCAGATGGCGCGACAGATGAATATAGCGCAGCTCGGCCCGGACCTCTTCAGCGGCGCGCACCAGTGCCTGCAACTGGTCGGGCTCCGGAACCTCGCCTTCGAATGCGGCGCTCAGCGCGGCTTCGGCCGCGATCAGCCGGTCACCGGCCAGAATGGCCTCGCGCTGCATCTCCTCGAAGATCTCCTTGACCCGGGCGACCTGCGACGGGCTCAGGCCAAGATCATCCTTCAGCTCCAGCACATGCGCCGGCCCCGGTTTGCCATTCAGCTCCGCCGGCAGCGCCAGACCCCAGCCACCACCGCGGCGCAACTCGGTGATGTCAGCGTCGGACAAGCTCTTGATGCTGCGGGTTTCCAGTCCCGCATAGGGCGTGTGATCGGATGCGGTGCCGTGCGTCTGAGCGTTCAGGGCAAGCGGCAGGACACAGGCAAGAAGCGACAGCGGGCGTAGGCGTGGCATGCGGATCATTTCCTTTTGGGGGCAGCGTCTAATCGTGCGGCGGGTTGCGACCGGCCTGTATGTCCTGGACCTGATCGGGCCAGGTCGAGCGGATATAGGCCAGAATATCCCAGATATCGGCGTCCGAGATCTCTTCGCCGAACCCCGGCATGGCGCTTTGAAAGCCAGTGACGCCGCGCGCGGTCAGAGCCGCCTGTCCGCCCAGCCGCGTATAATCAAAAAGCAACCGGTTGTCGTGATGCCACGTGTGACCGCTTTCGTCATGTGGTGGCGCGGGCAGGGTGCCGTCGTCTTTGGGGACCCGCCAATTCGGCTCGCCCTCCAGGTCGACACCATGGCAGGACGCGCAATACTCGCCGTATAGCGTCGCGCCAGCGTCGATATCGCGATTGTCCAGTTCATGATCCGCAAACGCCGAGGCGGGCAGGACGCACAGCAAAGCCATCAGGGACCGCATCGGTTGGATCATTTGCGGTAGGGCTTGTGGCAGGCGGAACAATTGTCGCCCAACTGGCGCATGGCCGCGGGCAGATCCTCCGACATTGACACCGTTTGCGCCAGATCCTCGGCCAGCGTGGTCAATGCCCGGGCCTTGACGGTGAAATCGTCGTACTGCGTCCAGATCTCCGGCAGGGCTTCGGATTTCGGGTCGGTTTCCGGGGCCGCGAAGAGCGCAGGGATCTCTTCCGCTTCGGCCGCAATCGCGCGCAAGGCCTGCCGGGCGGCCGGGGCGTCAAACGGGGCGGCGCCCTTGGCCATCCTGCCCAGCACTTCCATTTCTTCGGCAATCGTGCTCATGCCATTCATCCGTGCCAAGACGGCCGGGTTCGTCACGCCCTGATGCGCCAGCGCGGCACTGGCAAGCAGGAGGGCGAGCGCGGAAATGCTCAATCTGATGGTCATTGCGGCCTTTCCGTTTGGTGTTTGGGTGCACTGCCGTGCCTGTCAGATGAGGCCTAGCGGTTCCAGCTACTGGAGGGTCAAGCGCGTGCCGCCTGACGTTTTCGTGAGGTGTGGCGCAGACTTGCAACAGGCCACGATGTCCCGGGCGCGCGCGCCAAAACCGCCAATAGCACATTGCGTCACGGGGCCGGGCTGACGCAGGATGGTCAAAACCCATGCCCGAACCGCAAGCCGACCCGCACCGGTTGCCGAAGTGGCCCAATTTGACCCGCCAGATACAGGAACGCCGATGTCCTCAATCCTGTCCCAGACCGCAGCCCTGCCGGAAACCTCATTCGGGCCGGGCACGGTGTTGCTGCGCGAGGGCGATCTGGGCGGGCCGCTCTTTGTCCTGACCGAAGGCACGGTTGCGGTGTTGAAAGGCGACATCGAAGTTGCTCGTGTCAGCGAGCCCGGCGCCCTTTTCGGCGAAATGTCGGCGCTTCTGGATCTGCCGGTGTCGGCCAGCGTGATCGCGGTCGACACGGTGCGGGCGCGGGTCAGCGAGGATCCGTTGCCCTTTCTGCGCGACACGCCGGGCATCGCCTTGCACGCGGCGCGGATCCTGGCTGCCAGATTGCACAGCGCGACCAGTTACCTGGTGGATATCAAAGCGCAGTATCAGGACCGCAGCGATCACTTCAGAATGGTCGATCGGGTGCTCGATGCCATTGTCGAACAGCAACCAGGCGGCGCCCGCGCCTCCGACCCGGACGGAGACCCGCGCCTATGAAGGTCCTGCATGTCGGGGATCTGCACTATGCCCTCAAGCAGTTTGACTGGCTGCTGGATGAGGCCGAGCACTACGATCTGGTCGTCTGCGCCGGAGACCTGCTCGACATCAGCGCGGCCGTGCCCATCGAGGCGCAGATCGTCGTGGTGCTGACCTATCTGGAGAATCTGGCCGCGCGCACGCAGGTGGTCGTCTGTTCCGGCAATCACGATCTCAATCGCGCCGTTGCCGGGGGCGCGGCCGGGGAACGGGTGGCGGGCTGGCTGGATCTGCTGGATCAGTTTTCGATTTGCCACGACGGGCAGCACCGGGTCTTTGGGCGCACGCTGCTCTCGGCTCTGCCCTGGTGGGATGGTCCGGTCACCAAGGCCTCGGTGGTTGCGCAATTGCAGCGCGACGCCGCGCATCGGCCGTCGCAGGGGCGCTGGATCTGGGCGCATCATGCGCCACCCGCCAAGGCGCGGGTGAGCTGGAATGGCAACCGGCACTTTGGAGATCTGGAGTTGCTGGACTGGATCGAAACCTTCGAACCCGATCTGGTGCTGTCGGGCCACGTGCATCCGGCGCCGTTTGTTCCTGGCGGGGCCTGGGTGGATCGTGTTGGCAGCGCCTGGTGTTTCAACATGGGCCACCAGATCGGTCCGGTTCCCTGCCACATCGCCCTCAATCTGGAGCCGGAAGAGGAGGCGGTCTGGATGTCCGAGGCCGGGCCGGAGCGGCTGTCTCTGGCGCGCGCTGACGCGCCTGAGGCACTCACCGCGCTGCCAGACTGGGTGTGACCCCGTTTGCCGCGTTGGCAGACCGGGTGTTGGCCCTACTTGCCGCGTTGGCAGTCCGGGTGTCTGCTCTCCCGCAACGCCGCCAGTCCGGGTGTGGACCCGGCTGCCACGCCGCCAGTCCGGCTGTGACCCCGGTTGCCACGCCGCCATTCCGGGTGTCGGCCCGCTTGCCGGACCCCGGATGGGTGCGAGATGTGATAGGGCCGATGGTGGGGTGCGCCGGCCGCGCAGGGTTCCTTTTCTGCCGAGCCTCCGGTGTACGCTGGCTCCCCTCCTTCGTGTCAGAGTGACTCCCGGGGCTGGCAGGCCGGCGGGACCGGTCGTCCCGGTTGCACGTCAGATCATCAGGTTACGGGTGCCGGCGCATTTGGCCGCCGGCGCGGGATCGGTCGCGGCAGGTGGCTCAGGTCGCAATCATGTAGAATTTGCGCATGGTCTCGGTGTTTTCCCAGGTACAGGGCGCGCCCTTGGTAATGTAGAACGTGTCCCCGGCCTTGAAGGTTTCCGACCGTCCGTCCGGATGGGTCATGGTCACGGATCCCGAAATGACATGCATCATCTCATGCACCGGGTAGCCGTCCGGATAAGCTTCCTTGGTCGGGGCGACCTCCCAGACACCGGACAGGACGGACTCGTCTTCGGCGCAGTAGGAGAACAGATTGGTCTCTGTGGTGTCGTCGGTTGTGAAGCTGTCTTTCAACATGAAATCCGAAGGCGTCATGCCTGCCGGGTCCGGGTTCATTCTAAAGGTGGGTTCGCTCATTGGCCTCTCCTGATCTTCAGAGCAAGATTAGGCCGGTGGGGGCGGGCGACCAGATGGAGCGGTGTTTTTGCGTGGACGACCGGTCGCTGTGTGACGGTCATGCCAAAACATGCGGCACGGCAGAGAGGTCCGCGGGCGCTGTCACCAGGATGTGACAGGACGACCGGCGGGCCGCGTGTCAGAGTGAGACCATGAGATACCTTGTCATAGCGGCGCTGGGCGCCCTTGGGTCACCGGCGGTGGCGGATGGATGGTCCCTGAGGATCGGAGACACGGCCCTGACGGCCTCGGAAGCCCAGGTGCTGACAACCGACAGCACGCTGACCTACTACGATGATGGCCAGTCCCGCTACTATGCGGACGGGCGCTATGCCTGGGTGTATTCGGCGGAAAACGGCGGCGCGAGCATTCCGGGGCGGTTTGAAGTGCGCGACGACGGGGCCGTTTGCGTAGAGTTCGACAGTGGCCGGGCCCGCTGCGACCTGTTCGTGCGGGCCGGGGGTCGACTGGTTCTGATCACCGAGGCCGGTGACCGGTTTCCGGTGCGAAACTGATCCCGCCGCGATCCCTGGCAGGGCGGGTCTGCGTCCCGGCGACCCGCC